>NZ_VFOK01000002.1 GCF_006716095.1 Barrientosiimonas humi | reverse complement strand
CGGGTGAGCCGGCGTCCGGCGAGCAGCAGGAGGAGTCCGGGTGCCACGGCGAGCAGCAGCACGGCGGGCGGGTAGGCCGACGTCGGGGCGACGCCCAGCACCGGCATGAGCAGCACCCCGAGCAGCGGCAACCAGGTGAGCAGCTGCGCGGTGGCCCGCGGGCCGGCCGCCTGCGCGGCGAACGCCCGCTCCACGGCGCGCCGTGCGTTGTGGGCATCGAGGGCGCTGCGCACCGCCTCGGACAACGGCGACCCGAGCCGCTCGCTGATCGTCCAGGCCCGACCGACCTGCAGCGCCACGGGGAGCCGCAGCTGCTGCCCGAGGTCGACCCATGCGGCGCCCGCGGACCCTCCCCCGGCCACGGCGGTCTCGAGCGCTCCGAGGGCACGCACCAGTGCGGCGTCGCGACGGACGGCCGCCGGCAACGACGCCACCGCGGCGGACAGCGCGGCGGGTGCCGCCAGCCCGGCCCCCAGGCCGGCCGCCAGACCCGAGAGCAGCTGCTGCACGACCTCCTCACGGCCCGAACCGCTCCGCCGGGGCAGCCGCACCTCCCGCCGCCACCACGGCACCGACACGGCGCCGGCCTCGGCACCGGCGTCGGCGGTGTCGAGCACGGCGACCCGCAGCAACGCTCGCTCGCGCCGCCCGGGCCAGGCCCAGACCGCTGCGGCGAGCAGCAGCGCCGTGAGGATCACCACGCGGGCACCGACCCGAGCAGGGCCTCGAGCTCGTCGGCCGCCGGCCCCGGCTCGACCCGGTCGTCGTGCACGGTGCACGCCGGGACGCAGCGCAGGTCACCGCCGTCGCGGCGCAGCACCCCGATCTCGGCGAGGTGCCGGCGACCGGTGGTGCGGCGCAGGTGCAGCACCACGCGGACCGCGCTCGCGAGCTGGGTGCGGGTGGCCTCGGGCGTCATGTCGGCGAGCGCACCCAGCGCCTCGAACCGCGCGACGACGTCGCCGATGGTGTTGGCGTGCAGCGTGCCGCAGCCGCCCTCGTGGCCCGTGTTGAGCGCGCTGAGCAGCTCGCGCACCTCGGCCCCGCGCACCTCGCCCACGACGAGGCGATCGGGTCGCATGCGCAGCGACTGGCGCACGAGCGCGGTCATCGTCACCGCGCCGCGGCCCTCGACGTTGGCCGAGCGGGCCTCGAGCCGCACCACGTGCGGGTGGGCGATCGCGAGCTCGCGCACGTCCTCGACGACGACCAGCCGCTCGCCGGGGTCGGCCTCGGCGAGCAGCGCGGCGAGCAGGGTGGTCTTGCCCGAGCCGGTGCCGCCGCTCACGACGAACGCCAGACGGGCGCCCACCAGGCGACGCAGCACCGGGACGAGCACGGGCGACACGCCCCCGCTGCGCCCGAGCGCGTCGAGGTCGAGGCCGGTCGAGCGGGGCACGCGCAGCGAGATGTGTGCGGCGCCCTGCACGACCGGTGGCAGCACGGCGTGCAGCCGGACGCCCCCGGGGAGCAGACCGTCGACGTAGGGACTGCTGTCGTCGAGCCGTCGCCCGGCGAGCCCCGCGAGGCGCACCGCCAGCCGCCGGACGTGATCGGCGTCGGTGAGGTCGACGGCGGTGCGCACCAGCCCCTCGCCGGTGTCGACGAAGACGCCGTCGACGCCGTTGACGAGCACGTCGGTGACGCCGGGGCGGTGCAGCAGGTCCTCCAGCGGGCCCGCCCCCAGCAGGTCGGCCGCGAGCCGCGACTGCAGCTCGAGGCCGCGGTCACCCAGCAGCGTCGCGTCGTCGGCGGCCAGGTCGTCCACCGTCGCGGCGCTGGGCTGCCGACCGGCCCGGATGTGTCGCCACATCGAGTCACCGACCGGCGTCGTCGGGCTCACGCGACGTCCCGCTCGACGAGGAGCCGGCGCAGCACCCGGTCGGCGGTGGCGGCCAGCGGTGAGCGCTCTCGCTCGCCCGGTGTCACGCCGGCGTCGACGTCGTCAGCGACCCGCGGCTCGTGCGGCAGCGGCTCCAGCACCGGCAGGTCGAGGGCCTCGGCGACCAGGGGCAGCGTGGCGTCGTCGATCCCGCGCGGCACCAACCAGGGCCGCGCCCCGAGCCGCAGCAGGCGATCGGTGAGCACCTGAGCCGCGGCGAGAGCCGGCACCCGACCGGGCGTGACGAGCAGGACCGCGTCGAGCTCGTCGGCCCAGTCGGGCGGTTGGTGACCGAGGTCGTGGACCGTCACGTGCGCGGCCTCGGCCAGCGGACCGCAGACGGCTCGCACCGCCCGGTCGGGCACGTCGACCCAGCCACGGCCGTACGACAGCAGCGCCACCCCGTCTGTCGACCGGGGCAGCCGGGGCAGCAGCGCCTCGGCGTCGACCCGCCCGTCGGCGCCGGCGAGGTCGTGCCAGCGAGGACCGGGCTCGTGCTCGCAGCCGAGGAGGACGTCGATGCCGCCGCCGTGGGGGGCGAGGTCGACGAGCACCGTCTCGTGGCCGGCTCGGGCGGCGCGCGTGGCGAGCACCGCAGCCAGCACGCTCGCGCCGGCCCCGCCCCCGGCCCCGATCACCCCGATCGAGCAGCCTGTGTCGTGGTTGTGCATGCGCTCAGCCCACAGCCTCGGAACGTCAGCGGCCACCCCCGCGTCGGTGCCTGTGGACGCCGGTCGGCTTCGCGCAGGGGTGTGGACGGTTCGCAGGGAGCACGTCCGCAGGCGCCGCAGCCGACCGGTGTCCGTCTCTGCCTCGTGGCCGGGGGCAACCGGTGAACGGGAACGGCCCCCGTTGGGGGACAACGGGGGCCGTTCGACGGAGCCGAGCCCCGGGGGGGAGGGGCCGGATCCGCGGCGCTCGACCCGAAGGGAGCGCCTACGGCCATCATGAATCACGAGGCCGGACCTGTGCAACGCAGGTGCACAACTGCTGCACCAAATAGAACATCTCTGCTCATGGCTTCACCTCCTCCGGCAGACCGGACGCGGGAGGGGCACGGCACGCTTCGGCGACGATGCCGCGAGGCCGGAGCTTGCGACGGACTCGCGGAGGAGGAGCCGAAGCCAAAAAAGCGGTGAGCGTGCGACGGACTCGCGGAGGAGGAGCCGAAGCCAGAACAAAACGATGGCACCTCATCTGGGATGAGGTGCCATCTACCGCGACCTAGCCTGGTGACCAAGCGTGCATTCTTCGGTTTGTCGCCCGGGGGCAAGCCCCGTGACGAGCGGTCCATCAGTGAACTGCCTGCGCGTGGGTGCCAGGGTCAGCCACGGTGTTCGTCGGACTCTCGTCCGTCGTCGTGCCCACCGTTCTACTCCGCTCCGGGCGGGTCGACAAGACTTGTCTTCACCCCCGCGCGGGTGGACAATCCGGCGCCGCTCGAGCCCGGCGCGCGGGGGTCAGCGCAGACGTCCGGCGAGCACGGCGTCGGCGATGCGCATGCCCTCGGCCGCACCCGCCTCGACGGCGCCGGCGCAGTGCCGCAGCCAGAGCGCGACACCGTCCGGCGTGCCCCCGGCGTACGCCTGCAGCGCCCCCGCGTAGCCCGTCGCCCCTTCGCGGTGGTGCCCCACCTCCGGGACCGCCACACCGGTCGGGTCGACTCCGGCCTGCTTGAGCAGCGCACGCTCGAACGCCCTTGCGACGACAGTGTTTCCACGCACGAACGGCCGCATGACGGCCAGCTCGGCGTGCACGATCGCGGCGACCACCAGCGCGGGTGAACGGTCGGCGAGGGCGACCAGCCGGCCCAGCTCGGCGAGCCGGCGGGGCAGCTCTTCCGGCGGCACGGCCGGGCCGATCTCGACGAGCTCGCGGGAGTCCTCTCCGGGTTGCCGGGGTCGTCCCACCTGCTCGGGCGCAAGCATGGTGGCGCCGGCCGCGACGTGCAGCCGCGCCAGCGCCTGGCTCGGCGCGCGCACCAGGATCGGCGCGACGTGCTCGCTCTCGCTGGTCGCCTGCACGCAGGCCTGCACGGTCTGGTCCAGCGGGTCGTCGGCGTCGGTGCGGCCGAGGCCGAGCACCAGCTCGCGCACCCGGTCGACGGGCACGTCGGCACCCTCGAGCAGGGCGCTCGCCCGGGCGCCCCGGACACGCGACTCGGCGGCCGCCTCGGGGATGCGCCGCCGCAGCGCCTGGTGCCACCGCAGAGCGGTGCACGCCTCGCGCGCGCGGTCGATCGCCTCGCCCACTCCTGGGAGGGCCGCGAGCTGCGCCGGGACCGACTCATCCGACGGGGTGGCATTCACGTTGTCACCTTACGAATCCCCATGTGGGGCGGCATGATCGGGCATTGTTGAGCGATAAACGTGGCTCCCGTCACACACTCGAAGGAGACCCCATGACCCACGACGACGAATCCCCACCCGTGGGCAGCCTGACGGCGTACGAACAGATGCAGGCGAGCCCCGAGTTCGCCGAGCTGCGCCGCCGCTTCCGACGCTTCGTCTTCCCCGTGACCGCGTTCTTCCTCGCGTGGTACTTCACCTACGTCCTGCTGTCGGTGTTCGCACCGGGCTTCATGGGCACCAAGGTCTTCGGCAACATCAACATCGGCCTGCTCATGGGCCTGGGTCAGTTCGTGACGACGTTCGCGATCACGTTCTGGTACGCCCGCTGGGCCGGCCGCGAGTTCGACCCCAAGGCCGACGAGCTCGGCGCCCGGCTCGACGGCGAGAGGGAGCACTGAGATGACGACCCTGACCCCCGCACTCCTGCCCGCGGCCGAGGCCACCAAGGTCGGCAGCCCGGCGATCAACATCTCGATCTTCGCGGTGTTCGTCCTGGTGACCCTGACGATCGTCATCAAGGTCGCCTCGGGCAAGAAGACCGCGAGCCAGATGTACACCGCCGGCGGCGCGTTCTCCGGCCGGCAGAACGGCATCGCGATCGCCGGTGACTACCTGTCGGCGGCGTCCTTCCTCGGCATCGCCGGCGCGATCGCGCTGCAGGGCTACGACGGCTTCCTGTACTCCATCGGCTTCCTCGTCGCCTGGCTCGTCGCGCTGCTGCTGGTCGCCGAGCTGATGCGCAACACCGGTCGGCTGACGATGGCCGACGTGCTGTCCTACCGGCTGCGCCAGCGACCGGTGCGCCTCGCGGCCGCCTCGTCGGCGCTGGCCGTCTCGTTCTTCTACCTGCTGGCGCAGATGGCCGGCGCCGGCGCCCTGGTCTCGCTGCTGCTCGGAGTGAGCGGCGCGGCCGCCCAGAACCTGGTCATCGCCGTCGTCGGCATCGTCATGGTGATGTACGTCCTCATCGGCGGCATGAAGGGCACCACCTGGGTGCAGATCATCAAGGCGATCCTGCTGATCAGCGCCACCGCGATCATGACCGTCTGGGTGCTGGCCAAGACCGGCTTCAGCATCAGTCAGCTGTTCGACGACGCGGTCGCGGCCAACCCCAAGGCCGGGGAGAAGCTGCTGGAGCCCGGTCTGAAGTACGGCATCAGCGACACCACCCGGATCGACTTCGTGTCGCTGGCGCTGGCGCTGGTGCTCGGCACCGCGGGCCTGCCGCACGTGCTGCAGCGGTTCTACACCGTCCCCTCGAGCAAGCAGGCCCGCAAGTCGGTCGAGTGGGCGATCTGGCTGATCGGCGGGTTCTACCTGCTGACCCTAGTGATCGGCTTCGGCGCCGGCGCCCTGGTCGGCCCCGCCGAGATCACCGCGGCACCCGGTGGCGCGAACGCCGCGGCACCGCTGCTGGCCTTCGAGCTCGGCGGCTCGGTGCTGCTCGGCATCGTCTCGGGCATCGCGTTCGCCACGATCCTCGCCGTGGTCGCGGGCCTCACGATCACCACGAGCGCCACGTTCGCGCACGACATCTACAAGGAGGTCATCAAGCGCGGACAGGTCAGCCAGGACCAGGAGGTCAAGGTCGCCCGCATCGCCGCCCTGGTCGGTGGTGCCATCGCGATCCTCGGCGGCATGCTCGCCAAGGACCAGAACATCGCGTTCCTCGTGGCGCTGGCGTTCGCGGTCGCCGCGAGCGCGAACCTGCCGACGATCCTCTACTCGCTGTTCTGGAAGCGGTTCAACACCCGCGGGGCGCTGTGGAGCATCTACGGCGGCCTGTTCACCGCGATCGGGCTGATCATCTTCAGCCCGGTGGTCTCCGGCAAGGGTCTGGACGCCGCCGGCAAGAACCAGTCGATGCTGCCCGAGTCGATCGACATCAGCTGGTTCCCACTGGACAACCCCGGCCTGGTCTCGATCCCTGTCGGCTTCTTCCTCGGCTGGCTCGGCTCGGTGACGAGCAAGGAGTTCGACGCCGCGAAGTACGCCGAGATGGAGGTGCGCAGCCTCACCGGCCACGGCGTCGGCGACGCCGTTGACCACTAGTGCTTTTTGGCTCCGGCTCCTCCTCCGCCAGCCCGTCGCACGCTCCGGCCTGCCGGCATCGTCGCCGAAGCGAGCACGGGGTGGGTGACCGTCCGGAATCGTGGTGGGCATGACGGACGCGACGGAGGCTGTCCTGGCCCGTCCCGGGCGGGTGGTGCTCGGCATCACCGGGCCGCCCGGGGCGGGCAAGTCGACCGTCGCCGAGCAGGTGCGGCGGGCGGCCGTCGCGGCCGGGCGCAGGCCCGTGGTCGTCCCGATGGACGGCTTCCACCTCGCCCAGCAGGTGCTCGACGCACTCGGGCTGGCCGAGGTCAAGGGCGCGCCGCACACGTTCGACGCGCACGGTTTCGTCGCGCTGCTCCGCCGCATCCGCGAGCAGCGCGACGAGACCGTCTGGGCGCCCACGTTCGACCGCGACCTGGAGCAGCCGGTCGCCGGCGCCATCGCCGTCGAACCCGGCGCCGACATCGTCATCACCGAGGGCAACTACCTTCTGCTGCAACAGGATCCGTGGAGCAGGGTCCGCGACCTCCTCGACACCAGCTGGTACGTCCACGTCGCCGACGACCTTCGCCGTCGCCGGCTCGTCGAGCGGCACCGCCGGTTCGGCGACGACCTGGAACGGGCCACCCGCCGGGCCCTCGGCAACGACGAGCGCAACGCGCAGCTGGTCGCCGCCACGCGCCACCTGGCCGACCTCGTGCTCGACTGAGCGCGACCGGACGGAACCGCACCCCGCCGGGCAGCGTCGCAGCGGCATCGCGCGCGGGGGGCGCGCGAGACCGAGCTCTGAGGAGAGACCGACCATGTCGCGCACGCGTCGCACCACCGTCCTGGCCATCGCGGCCGCCACCGCCACCGCCACGCTGCTCACCGGCTGCCAGCAGGACATCGGCACCGACACGCCCGCGTCACCCAGCAGCAGCGGGTCCGCGCAGCAGGGCGCCCGCACCGCGGGCGACGTCGGCCCGGACGGCGCCGACGCGAGCCGCCGGGAGGTGCTCACCGACGACGGCGGCTACGTCGTGCGCGGGTCGCGCATCTCGTTCGTCTATCGCAACGGCACCCGCTACACCGTCGACGTGGGGCAGCAGATCCCCGCCGGCGACACGACGCTGCGCACCGCGAGCGGCGTGCTCGTGCTCAAGGGCGGCAGCGCCACCTGGACCCAGAACGGCGCGGCCACCACGGTCGACGCCCGCGGCGCCGGAGCGGTGGCCGACCGCAGCGGCGCGATCGTCGTCACGCCCGACGGCAGCGTGACCTGCGCCAACAGCCAGGGCCTGCAGTTCGTCGGCAGCAACGGCAGCCGGGCCGCGGCCAACACCGGCGGCGCGTTCTACACCGACCGCGAGGGCAAGCAGGTCACGCTCGGCCAGACGCCCGGGGCCACCACGCTGGCGGGTCGCTACACCGTCTGCAACGTCGGCGACACCGCCAGCATGGACCTGTTCTCCGACGTGCTGTTCGAGTTCGACAGCGACCGCCTCACCCCGGCCGGCCGGGCCGTGGTCGCGAGCGCCGCGAGCACGATCCGCCAGGACGTCCAGGGCAAGACGGTCCAGGTGGTGGGGCACACCGACAGCAAGGGGACGACGGCGTACAACCAGCAGCTGGGCCAGCGCCGGGCGACGACGGTCGCGAACGAGCTGCGCCGTCAGGTGCCGGGCGCGACCCTGCAGGTGCGCAGCGCCGGGGAGACCGAGCCGGTCGCCGCCAACGTGACGCCCGACGGCAAGGACAACCCGAACGGTCGCGCCAAGAACCGCCGGGTGACGCTCACCTGGGAGAAGTGACCGCCGGGTCGGCCTTGACCGCGAGCACCGGGCAGCCGGCGTCGAGCAAGATCCGCTGCGAGGTGGACCCGAGGATCAGCTTGCCCACGGGCGTACGCCGGCGCAGGCCGACGACGATCATCGACGCCCCGACCTCCTCGGCCGTCTCGAGCACCAGGTCGGCGACGTCGGGCCCCATCGGCTGACGCAGCTCGAAGTCCAGACCCGACCCCTCCAGCTCGGAGCGCACCTGCTCCCAGGTGCGCTCCGGGCTGAACCGTGGGTCGACGAGCGCGTCACCGCGGGTGCCGTTGACGACGACCACGCCCTCCTGCCGCTCGCGCGCCTGCTCGATGCCCGCGGTCAGCGCGGCCTCGCCGGACGGGTCGGGCGCGTACGCCACGAGAATGGTCATGCGGGGACCTCCTGACCGGCGCCGGAACGCCGCTTGCGGAACGACTGGACGATCATCACCACGGCGCCGACGGCGATCACGACGTAGACGATCACGGCGACCGGCTCGCTGAGCAGACCCGACCAGTCTCCCCCGTGGCCCTGCAGGGCGCGCCGCAGCTGCAGCTCGACCCGGGGCCCGAGGATGACGCCGATGATCAGCGGCAGCACCGGCAGGCCCCAGCGCCGCATCCCGAAGCCGAGCGCGCCGAAGAACAGCAGCAGCGCCAGGTCGAACCACTGCAGGTTGACCGCGAGCGCGCCGAGCGCGGCGAAGAACAGGATGCCGGCGTACAGGTAGGGCCGCGGCACCCGCAGCAGCTTGGCCCACACCGGGGCGAGCGGCAGGTTGAGCACCAGCAGCAGGAAGTTGCCGATGAACAGGCTGGCGATCAGCGTCCAGACCAGCGGACCCTGCTCCTCGAACAGCGACGGCCCGGGGTCGATGCCGTAGCCCATCATCGCGGCGAGCATCACCGCGGCGGTGGCGTTGGTCGGCAGGCCGAGCGCCAGCATCGGCACGAGCGTGCCCGACGCCGAGGCGTTGTTGGCGGCCTCCGGACCGGCGACGCCCTCGATGGCGCCCTTGCCGAACTCCTCCGGGTGCTTGGAGAGCCGACGCTCGGTGACGTACGACAGGAAGGTCGGCAGCTCGGCGCCGCCGGCGGGCACCGCGCCGAACGGGAAGCCGTAGGCGGTGCCGCGCAGCCACGGCTTCCACGAGCGGCTCCAGTCCTCGCGCCCCATCCACGGCCGTCCGACCGGGATGACCTCCAGCGGGCGGCGACGCAGGTGGGCCGCGACCCACAGCGCCTCGCCGACCGCGAAGATCGCCACCGCGATGACGACGATGTCGATGCCCTCCGACAGCAGCGGCAGCCCGAAGGTGAGCCGGTTCTGGCCGGTGAGGCTGTCGATGCCGACCAGGCCGATGGCCAGGCCGAGGAACAGCGAGACGAACCCGCGCAGCTTCGAGGAGCCCAGCACCGCGGTGACCGCGACGAGCGCCAACAGCATGATCGCGAGGTAGGAGGGGTCGCCGAGCTTGACCGCCTGGGTCGCGATGGTCGGCGCGAACATCGCGAGCAGCGCGGTGCCGATGCCGCCGGCGATGAACGACCCGATGGCCGCGGTCGCGAGCGCCTGGGCGGCCCGCCCCTTGCGCGCCATCTTGTTGCCCTCGAGGGCGGTGACGACCGACGAGGACTCACCCGGGGTGTTGAGCAGGATCGAGGTGGTCGACCCGCCGTACATGCCGCCGTAGAAGATGCCGGCGAACATGATGAACGCGGCCGACGCGTCGACGTTGTACGTCAGTGGCAGCAGCAGCGCGACCGTCATGGCCGGCCCGATGCCGGGCAGCACTCCCACCGCCGTGCCGAGCAGCACGCCGAGGCAGGCGAACAGCAGGTTCATCGGCGTGATCGCCGAGGCGAACCCGTCGAGCAGGTTGGCGAAGTTGCCCATCAGAGGATTCCGTCCAGGATCCCGGCCGGCAGCATGACGCCGAGGCCGGAGTAGAAGGCGTAGAAGGTGAACAGCCCCAGGGCCGTGCCGATGAGCAGGTTGCGCACCCAGCTGCGGCTGCCGAGGACGTACGTCGTGGCGGTGAAGAACAGCGCGGAGGAGATGGTCCAGCCGAGCACGTCGACCGTCGCGACGAGGAACAGGAACGCGCAGAACAACGCGCCGAGCGTCTTCCAGTCCGGCGGGTTCGACAGGTCGACGTCCTCGCCCTCGGCGCCCTCGGGCACCGACCCGCGGAACGTCGCGATCGTCAGCAGCACCGCGAGCACGATCAGGCCGACGGCGACGATCTGCGGGAAGACCCGCGGACCGATCGGGTCGATCTGGGCGAAGTCCTGCCGCAGGCCCGCGGCGTCGACCAGGATCACGACGGCGACGACGACCAGGCCGGCGGCGAGGCCGAGCTGGCTCCAGTCGTGCGCCGGGACCGGGCGCGTCGGGGCGTCCGACCCGTCGTGGTCGTCGAGGTGGCTGTCGTCGACGTGGCTCATATCAGCCCCAGCTCCTTCAGGGTGCGCGCCACCCGCTGGTCCTGCGAGCGCAGGAACGAGGTGAACGCGTCTCCGGTCATCCAGGCGTCGGTCCAGTCGTTCTCGGTGAGCACGTCCTTCCACGCCTGCGAGGCGTGCATCTGCTGCAGCAGCCCGATCAGCTCGGTGCGCCGCGCGCTGCTGATGCCGGGCGGGGCGAGCACCCCGCGCCAGTTGATGAAGGTCAGGTCGGTGCCCGCCTCCTTGAGCGTGGGGGCGTTCACCCCGCTCGTGCGCTTCTCGCCCGACACGGCGAGCACGCGCAGCGAGCCGCTCGCGATCTGCGACTTGTACTCCCCGAGGCCGCTCGTGCCGAACCCGACCTTGCTGCCGAGCAGCGCGGCGAGCAGGTCGCCGCCACCGTCGTACGACACGAAGTTGACGTTGCGCGGAGAGATGCCGGTCGTGCGGGCGAGCTCCATCGGGAACAGGTGGTCGGGACCGCCGGGCGCGGAGCCGCCGCCGACCGTGAGGCCGCGCGGGTCGCGCTTCCACGCGGCGAGCAGGTCGTCGATCGTGCGGAACGGGGAGCTGCGCGGGACGATCACGCCCTCGGACTCCTCGATGAGCCGCGCGAGCGGGGTCGCGCCGGTGACCCGGGCGTCGGACTTGTTGGTGTAGGTCGCACCGACCACGCCGAGACCCATCGACATCATCAGGTCCTCGTTGCCGCGCTCGTTCATCAGCCGCGCCATCGCGACGGTGCCGCTGGCGCCGATGACGTTGAAGACCTCGAACCGGCCGGTGATCTCCTCGTCCTCCATCACCCGCACGGCTGCGCGACCGGTGAGGTCGTACCCGCCGCCGGGGCTGTTGGGGATCATCATCCGCAGCCGGGTGTTGCCCGACTGGTCGCCACGGGTGACGCCGCACGCGCTGACCATCGGCAGCGCCGCCAGGGCACCCAGGCTCCCGAGCAGCATGCTGCGTCGGGTGGGGGTGGGGGGCATCCGACCTACCTCGCTTCCTGCGCGGCCGGTGAGCTCGAGACGCCGCGCTGGGCCGATACTGGCCGGGGCGGTGGCGCAGGTCACGCTTGTGGACGCAACGGAGGTTTTGGTCATTTCGGTCTGGCAGCGCGCGGTCCCCCGGACCATCGCCGGGCAGTTCCTGCTGCTCCAGACCGTCGTGCTCGGGATGGTGCTGGCAGCCGTCGCGCTGATCACCGTGCAGCAGTCGACCGAGGACTTCCGCGCCACCCGCGGCAGCCGCGTGCTCGCGGTCGCCGAGAACCTCGGATCGACCGGGCTGGTGCGCACGCAGCTCACCGACGGCGGCATCGACAGCTGGGCGCTGCGCGCCGAGATCGCCCGCGCCACCTCGTTGTCCGGCGCGCAGGAGGTGTACGTCGTCGACAGCTCCGGCGCGACCGTCGCCTCCTCCGAGGGTTCCCCCGGCGACCCGTCGCCGAGCGGCATCCCGGTGCAGCAGGGCCGGTCGTGGACCGGTGACATCACGATCGACGGGCGCACCTCGATCGCCGGCCAGGCGCCCGTGCTCGACGACGGCGGCCGCGTCGCCGGGGCGGTGCTCGTGGCCGAGCGTTATCCGTCGCTGTGGGCCCGGCTGGTCGACGCCGCCCCCGACCTGCTGCTCTTCCTCGGCGTCGCCGCGCTGCTCGGCATGCTCGGGTCGATCGCGATCTCCCGGCTGATCCGGCGCCAGACCCGCGGCCTGGAGCCCAGCGACATCGCGGGACTCGCCGACCACCAGGAAGCCCTGCTGCGCGGCATCCACGAGGGCGTGGTCGGGGTCAACCCGTCCGGCGAGTTCACCGTCGTCAACGACACCGCCGGCGAGCTGCTCGACCTGTCCACCGACGCCGTCGGCACACCCGTCGCCGGTCACGGACTCCCTTCTGCCGTCGAGGAGTTCGTGCTCCGACCCGACGACAGCTCCAGCACGCTCATCGTGCTCGAGGGCCGCGCCCTGGTGCTCAACCGGCGCCGCGCGCTCTCGACCGCGGCCGGTTCGTCGGCACGGTCACGACGTTCGTCGACCGCAGCGACCTGATGGCCCTGGAGAGCCAGGTCGCCGCGCAGACCAGCATCACCGAGACGCTGCGCGCGCAGACCCACGAGTTCGACAACCGGCTGCACACCGTCTCGGGCCTGCTCCAGCTCGGGGAGTACGCCGACGCCGTCGCCTTCGTCGACGAGCTGTCCCGCCAGCGCAGCGAGATCAGCTCCAACGTCACCCGCGTGGTGGCCGACCCGCGGGTCGCCGCGCTGCTCGTGGCCAAGACGAGCGCCGCCGCCGAGGCCGGCGTCGAGCTGCACGTCGAGCCCGAGACGCACCTGCCGCGGCTGCCGGCCGAGCACGCCGCCGACGTGCTCACCGTGCTCGGCAACCTCGTCGACAACGCGCTCGACGCCACCCGCGGCCACGGCCGCGAGATCTCTGTGCGCATGACGTACGACCAGGGCCGGGTGAGCGTGCGCGTCGCCGACACCGGCCCCGGCATCGACCCCGCCCACCTCGAGGAGGTGTTCGTGCGCGGCTGGTCGACCAAGCCGTCCGACGCCACCGGGCGCGGGGTCGGGCTGGCCCTGGTCCAGGCGATCTGCCAGCGCGGCGGCGGCAGCGTCGAGGCGACCAACGGCGACCACGGGGCGGTGCTCACCGCGGTCGTCGGCGGTTCCCGCTGACGAGCCCGCGCGGCGTGAGTAGCGTCGGCGGCATGCCCGCCGACCCCTCGCCGCCGCTGCGCGTGCTGGTCGTCGACGACGACTTCCTGGTCGCCAAGGTGCACACCGGGTTCGTCGAGCAGGTCGAGGGATTCAGCGTGGTCGGGTCCGCCCGCGACGGCGCCGAGGCGCTGCGGCTGGCCGAGCGCGAGCGCCCCGACGTGGTGCTGCTCGACGTGCACCTGCCCGACCTCTCCGGCCTGGAGGTGCTGCGCCGGATGCGCGCGGCCGGGGTCACCAGCGACGTGCTCATGGTGACCGCCGAGCGCGACGTCGACGCGGTGCAGCAGGCCCAGGCGGCCGGTGCCGTCGGCTATCTGGTCAAGCCGTTCACCCGCGACGACCTGCAGGCCCGGCTCGCGGACGTGCGCCGGGCGCGCAGTCGCCTCGACGCGCTCGCCTCCGCGGGCGAGCAGGCTGCCGAGCAGTCCGACATCGACCAGGTCTTCGGCGTGCGGGCCGAGCACGGCACGACGCCGCTGCCCAAGGGTCTCAACCGGCAGACCGGCGACCTGGTGCTCGCCGCGCTCGCCGACGGGGAGCTGTCGGCCACCGAGTGCGCCGAGCAGCTGGGACTGTCGCGGGTGACCGCGCGGCGCTACCTCGAGCACTTCGTCGAGACCGGCGCGGCCACCGCCCGCCAGCAGTACGGCCGCGTCGGCCGCCCCGAGCGCCGCTACGCCCTGCGCGCAGGCTGAGTCGGGCGTCCGCGACCGCCGAGCGGAATGAACCCCTGGGTAGGTTGCCGCGCGCCCGTTCGCGCGGTTGGCTTGACCAGCAGGAGCCCCTGAGACGACGAGGAGGTCGTGGTGACGGACGAGAGCACCGCCCAGGAGACGTACGCCCCGGACCCGAAGTTCGCAGAGCAGGCCAACGGCACGCAGGAGATGTACGCCGCGGCGGAGGCCGACCCGGAGGAGTTCTGGGCGCAGCAGGCCCGTGACCGGATCGCCTGGAGCACGGACTTCGACCAGACGCTCGACTGGAGCAACGCGCCGTTCGCGAAGTGGTTCGTCGGCGGCGAGCTCAACGTCGCGCACAACTGCGTCGACCGGCACGTCGAGGCCGGCAACGGCGACCGGGTCGCGATCCACTTCGAGGGCGACCAGGGCGACACCCGCACGATCACGTACGCCGACCTCCAGAAGGAGGTCAGCAAGACCGCCAACGCGCTCGCCTCCCTGGGCGTCGCCAAGGGCGACCGGGTCGCGATCTACATGCCGATGATCCCCGAGACGATCTTCACGATGCTGGCCTGCGCCCGGCTGGGCGCGCCGCACTCGGTGATCTTCGGCGGGTTCGCGGCCGACGCGCTGCGCACCCGCATCAACGACGCCGACGCCAAGGTCGTCGTCACCACCGACGGCCAGTGGCGCCGCGGCAAGCCGGCGCCGCTGAAGGCGACCGTCGACGCCGCGCTCGCGCCCAAGGACGGCGAGGCCGACAGCCCGGTCGAGACGGTGCTGGTCGTCAACCGCACCGGCTCCGACGTCGAGTGGGTCGAGGGCCGTGACCAGTGGTGGAGCGACCTGGTCGACTCCCAGAGCGAGGAGCACACGGCCGAGCCGATGGACTCCGAGCACCCGCTGTTCATCCTCTACACCTCCGGCACCACCGGGAAGCCGAAGGGCATCTTCCACACCAGCGGCGGCTACCTCACCCAGTGCGCCTACACCAACTCGGTCGTGCACGACGTGCACCCCGACACCGACGTCTACTGGTGCACCGCCGACGTCGGCTGGGTCACCGGCCACAGCTACATGGTCTACGGCCCGCTCGCCAACGGCGCGACGCAGGTGGTCTACGAGGGCACGCCCGACACCCCGCACCAGGGCCGCTGGTGGGAGATCGTGCAGAAGTACAAGGTGTCGGTCCTCTACACCGCGCCCACCGCGATCCGCACGTTCATGAAGTGGGGCGACGACATCCCCGCGAAGTACGACCTGTCGTCGCTGCGCGTGCTCGGCAGCGTGGGCGAGCCGATCAACCCCGAGGCCTGGCGGTGGTACCGCGAGCACATCGGCGGCGGCACCGCCCCGATCGTCGACACCTGGTGGCAGACCGAGACCGGCGCCATCATGATCAGCCCGCTGCCCGGGGTCACCGAGCTCGAGCCGGGCTCGGCGCAGAAGCCGATCCCCGGCATCAGCGCCGAGATCCTCGACGACGAGGGCCAGCCGCTCACCGACCCCGAGGCGGTCGGCTACCTCGTGCTCACCAAGCCGTGGCCGGCGATGCTGCGCGGCATCTGGGGCGACGAGGAGCGCTACAAGGAGACCTACTGGAGCCGGTTCGGCGACAAGTACTACTTCGCCGGCGACGGCGCGAAGTACGACGACAAGGGCAACATCTGGCTGCTCGGCCGGGTCGACGACGTGATGAACGTCTCCGGCCACCGGCTCTCCACGGCCGAGATCGAGTCGGCCCTGGTGTCGCACCCGAAGGTCGCCGAGGCGGCGGTCGTGGGTGCGGCCGACGAGACCACCGGCCAGGCGGTCTGCGCGTTCGTCATCCTGCGCGAGGACGCCAAGAAGGAGGCCGACGAGAAGGGCGAGGGCGACGACCTCGTCCAGGAGCTGCGCAACCACGTCGGTCAGGAGATCGGCCCGATCGCCAAGCCGCGCCAGGTGATGATCGTGCCCGAGCTGCCCAAGACCCGCTCCGGCAAGATCATGCGTCGCCTGCTCAAGGACGTCGCCGAGAACCGTGAGGTCGGTGACGTCACCACCCTCGCCGACGACTCGGTGATGAACCTGATCAAGGACGGCATGACCGCTGACTCCAAGGACTGATCCGACGTACGACCGGGGCCGGGTGACCGACAGCGGTCACCCGGCCCTCGTCGTGCCCGGCGGCGCCCGCCGCGTCCCGTCCTCGGGGCGGCCCGGGGCTTCCGGCTCCCGGACGCCGTCAAGGACGCGTCAAGAACGTCGGTAGGCTGGGACCCGGTGAGCCGGGAAGTCTGGTCGGCCACCCCGGCCGACCGGTCCTGGCGGCACGGGGTGAAAACACCCCGTCGACTCCCCCAGGAGGCCCGTTCGTGTCCAACCTCCTTCCCTCCAAGCCCCGCCTGTTCAGCCGGGGCGAGTGGCCCGAGGCCAAGCGCGTCGCCGATGTGCTGCGCGCCGAGACCGTCGGTGGCGCGCTGCTGCTGCTGGCCGCCGTCGCCGCCCTGGTGTGGGCCAACTCGCCGTGGCGTGACGGCTACACCGGCCTGCGCGACCTGAAGGTCGGGCCGGCCTCGCTCGGCCTCGAGATGAGCCTGGCCCACTGGGCCTCCGACGGCCTGCTCGCGATCTTCTTCTTCGTGGTCGGTCTGGAGCTCAAGCACGAGTTCGTCGTCGGCGACCTGCGCGACCGCGCGAAGGCCGCCGTGCCGATCGTCGCCGCCGTCTGCGGCGTCGCCATGCCCGCCCTGATCTACGTGCTGGTCAACAGCATCGGCGACGGCAACCTCACCGGCTGGGCGATCCCGAGCGCCACCGACATCGCGTTCGCGCTGGCCGTGCTCGCCGTGCTCGGGCAGTACCTCCCGTCGGCGCTGCGCTCGTTCCTGCTGACCCTGGCGGTCGTCGACGACCTGATCGCCATCACGATCATCGCGATCTTCTTCACCAGCGACCTGAACCTGGTCTACCTCGGCCTGGGCGTGCTGCCGATGATCGTCTTCTGGCTGCTCGTGCGCCGCGGGGTCCGCTCGCCGTGGCTGCTGATCCCGATCGGCATCATCACCTGGGTGCTGGTCTACAAGTCCGGCGTGCACGCCACCATCGCCGGCGTCGTGCTCGGCCTGCTCGTGCCGGTGCGGCCGCTCGCCGAGGGCGAGCCGTCGCTGTGCACCCGTTTCGAGCACCGCGTGCGGCCGCTGTCGGCCGGCCTGTGCGTGCCGGTCTTCGCGTTCTTCGCCGCCGGCGTGACCGTCGTCGGCGGCGGCCTGGCCGCGGCGTTCCGCGACCCGATCACCCTCGGCATCGTCGCCGGTCTGGTGCTCGGCAAGGTCATCGGCGTGCTCGGCGCGACGTTCTTCATGTCCAAGTTCACCCGGGCCGAGCTGGACGACGACCTCGCCTGGGCCGACGTGGTCGGGCTCAGCCTGCTGGCCGGGATCGGCTTCACCGTGTCGCTGCTGATCGGCGAGCTCGCGTTCGGCGCCGGCTCCGACGCCGACGAGCACGTGAAGATCGGTGTGCTCACCGGTTCGCTGCTGTCGGCGCTGCTCGCAGCGCTCGTGCTGCGTACGCGCAACAAGGTGTATCGCCGCATCCAGGAGTCCGAGACACTCGACACCGATGCCGACGGGATCCCCGACGTCTACCAGAAGGCACCCGGCGGCGCGTGAGGCCGAGCCAACCTGTCGGTAGGGTGGCTGGTCAGGTGGCCCGCACGGGCCAGCCGGGACGCACCGTCCCGGTCACATGAAGGCTTTGTCACAGGAGGACGCGATGGCAGACCGCACCAACGGCTCCGAACGTACGCTCGGCCAGCTGGTCGCTGACGCCACGACCGACATGTCGGGCATCGTGCGCGGCGAGATCGACCTGGTCAAGGTCGAGATGAAGGCCGAGGCGCAGAAGGCCGGCAAGGGCGGCGCCATGCTGGCCGCGGCCGGCGTGGTCGCGCTCTACATGCTCGGCTTCCTGCTCACGGCCGGGGCCTGGGGGCTGTACGCCGCGGGCCTGTCGCGCTGGCTGAGCTTCCTGATCGTGGCGCTGGTGCTGGGGGTCGTCGCGCTGGTCCTGGCGCTGGTCGGTCGCAGCCAGCTGAAGAAGATGCAGGGCGGGCCGAAGAAGACCATCGCCAACGCGCAGAAGACCGTGCAGGCGATCAAGCCCTCCAAGGGCTGACGTCACGCCTGACGTGCGGGGCGGACCGGTGGCGACCGGGACCGCCCCGCACGCATGCCGAGGCCGAGAACGTGCGGGGGTGAGCATGGCTGATGACGTGTCGAGCGTCCTGATCGACGGTCCGTGGACCCACCGGATGCTCGCGGCCAACGGCGCCCGTTTCCACGTGGTCGAGGCCGGCCGCGACTCCGAGGGCCCGCTGGTGCTGCTGCTGCACGGCTTCCCGGAGTTCTGGTGGGCCTGGCGCCACCAGATCCCCGCCCTCGCCGACGCCGGTTACCGGGTCGTCGCGATGGACCTGCGCGGCTACGGCGCGTCCGACAAGCCGCCGCAGGGCTACGACACCTTCACCCTCGCGGCCGACGCCGCCGCGGTCGTGCGCTGCCTCGGTGTGCGCAGCGCCGTGGTGGCCGGGCACGGCTGGGGCGGCTGGATCGCCTGGGCGATGGCGACCATGCAGCCCGACGTGACCCAGGGCGTCGCGGCGTTCGGGATGCCGCACCCGCTGGTGCTGCGCCAGGCCTCCCGCACCGACCCGCGACAGATCCGCGCCAACGGTTATCTGTGGTCGATGCAGACGCCGTTCCTGCCCGAGCGGGCGATGAGCTCGGGGCCGCGATACACCCGCAAGCTCATGCGCGCCTGGTCCGGCGACGACGCCTGGCCCGACGCCGCGCTGGTGGAGCGCTACGCCGGGGCGCTGACCCTGCCGTTCGTCGCGCACTCGGCGGCGGAGTACTACCGCTGGGTGGTGCGCTCGGTGCTGCGCAGCGACGGACGCCGGATGGTCAACCGGCTCTCCCAGCCGGTGCCGGTGCCGGCGCTGCTGGTGCACGGCTCCGCCGACGGGTGCGTGCTCACCGAGTCGACGCGCGGCTCGCAGGCGTACTGCCGTGGCGGTTACCGCGAGGAGCGGCTCCCCGGCGTGGGCCACTTCGTGCCCGAGCAGGCGCCGGACGAGGCGACCCGGATCCTGCTCGACTGGCTCCCCGGGGTCGCGCAGCGCTGACCCGCGGACGGGCGCCCCAGGTGCGCCGGGTGCGCCGGGTGCGCCGGGTGCGCCGGGTGCGCCGGGTGCGCCGGGTGCGCAAGCGCGCGGTCTCAGCGCACCAGGAAGCGGGCAGGCACGGGACGTTCGTCGCTCGTGTCCCACGGCCGGGTCAGCCCGGCGAGGTCGAGGAACTCCGCGATCAGGATCGCGGTGAACCCCCAGACGTAGAGACCCTGCACCTCGAAGGCCGGCGCCGCGAACGCCCGCGCGGGGTGCACCGCCATGAACCGGTTGGCCGGGTCGGTGAGCTCCTCGACCGGCACCACCACGACGCGCGCGACCTCGGCCGGGTCGACGACACCCACCGGCATCGGCTCCCGCCACCAGCCCAGCACCGGGGTGACCGAGAAGCCGGTGACGCTGAGCGGCAGCTGCGGCAGCATGCCGACCACGTCGATCCCGCTGCGCAGCGCCCCGATCTCCTCCTCGGCCTCGCGCAGGGCGGCGTCGACCGGCCCGTCGTCGGTCGGGTCGACGCGCCCGCCGGGGAAGGACACCTGGCCCGGGTGCGAGCGCAGCGTGTGCGCCCGCTCGGTGAGCACCAGGGTGGCGCCGCCGGAGTCACCGATGCGCTCCACGCCCTCGGGCGCCGGCCCGAACAGCATGAGCACCGCCGACTCGCGACCGCCCGGCAGGTGGGCGGTGCGCTGCACCAGCTCCATGTCGTCGTGGGAGGTGTCGGCGACCAGCTGGAGCCAGGCGGGCACCGGCGGACCGGTGCGGCTCATCCCCGCGCCTCGGGGCCGGCCGGGTCGCCGCCGGGGGTCGCGGCGCCCGCCGCCTCGGTGCCGGGGAACGGGGCGGCGCCGGGCGCCTTCTCGAACTTGAGCAGCTTCTCGGCGAGCGCCGGGTCGGTCTCGCCGATGCCGTACGACGGGCACCAGCGGGCGATCGGGCAGGCGCCGCACGCCGGGCGCTTGGCATGGCAGATGCGCCGCCCGTGGAAGATCACCACGTGGCTGAGCATCGTCCAGTCCTTGCGCGGGAACAGCTCGCCGACGGCGTGCTCGACCTCGACCGGGTCGGTGAGCTCGGTCCACCCGAAGCGGCGCACCAGCCGGCCGAAGTGGGTGTCGACGGTGATGCCCGGCACGCCGAAGGCGTTGCCCAGCACGACGTTCGCGGTCTTGCGGCCCACGCCGGGCAGCGTGACGAGGTCCTTCAGCCGGCCCGGCACCTCGCCGTCGAACCGCTCGACCAGCGCGGCGCCCAGGTTGATCACCGAGTTGGTCTTCGCGCGGTAGAACCCGGTGGGCCGCAGCAGCTCCTCCATCTCGGTGCGGTCGGCCCCCGCGAGCGCCGCGGCGTCGGGGAAGCGCCGGAACAGCTCGGGCGTGACCTTGTTGACGCCCACGTCGGTGGTCTGCGCCGACAGGATCGTCGCGACGAGCAGCTGCAGCGGCGTCTCGAAGTCCAGCTCGGCGCGGGCATAGGGATAGGTCTCCTGCAGCACGCGGTAGGTCTTGCGCGCGCGACGCTTCAGACCGACCGGCGTCTCGTGGGAGATGTCCAGGGGCTTCACGCCCCCGACGATAGGCCGCGGCACCGACGGGCGATGCGCCACCGACCGGCCCGAGGCAGCGTGGCAGGATGTGTGACGTGGATCTCGACGTGCTGCGCAACTCCCCCTTGTTCTCCTCGCTCGACGACGCCGACGTCGAGGCGTTGCTCGCCTCGACCACGCGCGCCCGGGCCGCGCGCGGCGAAGAGCTGTTCCGCGAGGGCGAACCCGGTGACCGGCTGTTCGTCATCACCGACGGCAAGATCAAGCTCGGCCGCACCTCCAGCGACGGCCGCGAGAGCCTGCTGGCGATCCTCGGCCCCGGCGAGATGTTCGGCGAGCTGTCGCTGTTCGACCCCGGCGCCCGCACCGCCACCGCCACCGCGGTCGCCGACTCCGAGCTGGTCGGCCTCGGCCACGACGACCTGACCGCCTTCCTCAAGCAGCGTCCCGAGGTCGCGGTCACCATGCTCAGCGCCCTGGCCCGCCGGCTGCGCCGCACCAACGAGGCCCTCGGCGACCTGATCTTCACCGACGTCCCCGGCCGCGTCGCCAAGGCCCTGCTCGACCTGGCCGCCCGCTTCGGCCGGCAGAGCGACGAGGGCGTCCTCGTCGCCCACGACCTCACCCAGGAGGAGCTCGCCCAGCTGGTCGGCGCCTCCCGCGAGACGGTCAACAAGGCGCTCGCCGACTTCGCCGGCCGCGGCTGGCTCAAGCTCGAGGCGCGCGCGGTCCTGCTCCTGGACGTCGACCGCCTCCAGCGCCGCGCGCGGTAGTTCCTTCTGGGTTCGGCTCCGAACCGTGAGCCGCTGATCTGAAGAACGGCGGCACAGATACCACGACGGCGGCACAGATCTTTTCTGTGCCGCCGTCGTACTTTCTGGGCCGCCGTCGTCCGGCGGGCGGTCGGCTCTCCCCCCAGCCGGCCGGGATCCTGGCTCAGGGCGTCGCGCGCAGGTACGCCAGCTGGGCCTTGACGGTCTGGCGCGCCGCGGGCCACACGTCGCGCGGGACGTCGGCATACACCCGCTGTACGACCGCCTCGACCACCGCGTCCTCGTCACCTGCGTCCGCAGCACCGTCGTCGAGCGCGGCCTGCACCTGGCGCAGCCGCTCCAGCCGGTGGTCGCGGTAGTAGGCCAGCAGGGCCGCCGGGTCGTCGACGACCGGGCCGTGACCGGGTGCGATCACCGCCACCCCGAGCCCGGCCATCCGGTCCAAGGAGTCCAGGTAGGCCCCGACGTCGCCGTCGGGGTGGGTGACCACGGACGTACCCCTCCCCAGGACCATGTCGCCGGTCAGCAGCACGTCGTCGTCGGGCAGGTGGAACGACACCGAGTCGCTGGTGTGGCCCGGGGTGGCGAGCACGGTGAGGCGCACTCCCCCGACCTCGAGCTGCTCCCCGTCGCGCAGCGGCTCCCCGCGACCGGCGCCGCGCACCGGCGCGCCGGTGATCGCGGCCCAGCGCTGCGCCGCCTCGGTGTGGTCGGCGTGGTGGTGGGTCAGCAGCGTGAGCGCCACGCGCGCCCCGAGACCGGCGGCGTGGTCGAGCACCGCCTGCAGGTGGGCCTCGTCGAGCGGGCCGGGGTCGACCACGACCACCTCGTCGCTGCGCGCGTCGCCGAGCACCCACGTGTTGGTGCCGTCGAGGGTCATCGGGCCGGGGTTGGGCGCCAGCAGCGCCGTGACCCGAGGGCCCGCGTCGCCGCGCCAGGGGGGCGTCACCATGCCGTCACGGTATCCGCCCGATCGACCGCCGCGGTTTGCCCACTCTTGACCTGCCCTTCCGTAGCGTCCGACCTGCCCCCCTCTCCCCCTCCGCCCCGAGGTCTCCACGATGAACCCCCTCCGCCACGCCCGTCTCCTGCTCGCCTCGGCCTGCGCCGCCCTCGTCGGCGTCGCACTGGCCGCCCCGCCCGCCGACGCCGCCACCCCGCCCCAGCCGACGCCGGGCGCCCGCTCGGCCGGCATCGTCAAACCCGGTGAGGCCTACATGGGATGGAACACCCCGAGCCCGCGCGCCACGCCCCAGCCGCAGGCCACCGGCGGCGTGCCCGGCATCGACGTGTCCGGCTGGCAGGGCAACGTCGACTGGCAGGGCCAGTGGAACCTCGGCAAGCGCTTCGCCTACGTCAAGGCGACCGAGGGCACCGGCTTCCGGAACAGCTACTTCGCCCAGCAGTACACCGGCTCCTACGACGTCGGCATGATCCGCGGCTCCTACCACTTCGCGCTGCCGGACCGCTCGACCGGCGCCGCGCAGG
Source organism: Barrientosiimonas humi (assembly GCF_006716095.1). Lineage (NCBI taxonomy): Bacteria > Bacillati > Actinomycetota > Actinomycetes > Micrococcales > Dermacoccaceae > Barrientosiimonas > Barrientosiimonas humi. Next base: position 235,744 of record NZ_VFOK01000002.1, on the reverse strand, counting down.
CGGAGTTCTTCGCACGCAACGGCGGCGGCTGGTCGCGCGACGGCAAGACCCTGCCCGGCGTGCTCGACATCGAGTACAACCCCTACGGCGCGTCGTGCTACGGCCTCAGCCAGACCGCGATGGTCAGCTGGATCAGCAGCTTCACCACCCGCTACAAGCAGCTCACCGGCCGCGACGCGGTGATCTACACGACCACCGACTGGTGGAAGACCTGCACGGGCAGCACGACCCGGTTCGGCGCGACCAACCCGCTGTGGATCGCGCGCTACGCCAGCACCCCCGGCGAGCTGCCCGCCGGCTGGGGCTACTACACGTTCTGGCAGTACAGCGACACGCCCATCGACCAGGACACGTTCAACGGCGACCTCGCCCGGCTCCGGGTGCTGGCCACGGGCTGAGCCCGCCCGGTCGGCCACCCCGCCCCCGGCGTACGCCGGTCTCGCCTAGTCCTGGCCGCTCGGCAGGTCCTCGCTCGGCAGGTCCTCGCTCGGCAGGTGCGCGCGCAGCACCACCCGGTCCTGCTCGCGCACCGGCTCGGGCATCACCCGCACGACCGGGGGTCGCTCGGCGACGAACCCCGCGGCCGAGCGGGCCCGGGCGACGCGCTCGACGTTGACGACGGTGGGCGGCATCATCCGCTGCTCGCCCGCGGCGACCTCGTCGAGCAGCGCGTCGGGGTCGACCCAGACCGACAGGTCGGCCTCGGTGGTGGCGTCGTCGGGGATCTGGCCGACGGGCAGCAACGCCGCGAAGAAGTAGGTGTCGTAACGCTTGGGCTCGAACGGCGGCGTGACCCAGTGGTCGCGCAGCGTGAGCAGGTCGGAGCGCAGCACCAGGCCGCGGCGGGAGAGCAGCTGGGCGAAGGACTGCTCGCGCGACAGCAGCGCGGCGCGCTCCTGGCCCCACGCGTCGCCGGAGACGTCGCCGACCACGGAGCCGTCGTCGGGGCCGGCGAGCAGCACCCCGCACTCCTCGAACACCTCGCGCACGGCGGCGATGACGAGCTCGCGCGCGGTGGCCTCGTCGACGCCGATGCGCTCGGCCCACTCGGCCGGCGACGGACCGGCCCACGGCACGTCGGTGGCGGCGTCGCGCTGGTCGACGCCGCCGCCGGGGAAGACCCACATCGACGGGGCGAACTCCATCGTGGGGACCCGGCGAATCATGAACACCTGCACCGCGTTCCGCGGGTCGGGTGCGGTCGGGGCGTCGCGCACGAGCAGCACCGTGGCGGCCAGCCTGGGCCGCGGCACGTCGGACTCGGCGACGCGCCCCTCGAGCATGGCGAGCGCGTGCTCGCCGAGCCGGCGCCCGACCCGGAAGTCGCGCGGGCGGGTCACCGGCTCAGGGGCCATCGGGGTCAGTCCTCGACGGCGACGACGATCTCGACCTCGACCGGGACGTTCTTCGGCAGCACGGCCACGCCGACCGCCGAGCGGGCGTGCGCGCCCTTGTCGCCGAAGGCCTTGCCGAGCAGGTCGCTGGCGCCGTTGATGACGCCGGGCTGCCCGTCGAACGCCGGGTCGGAGGCGACGAAGCCGAGCACCTTCACGACCTGGGTCACCTTGTCGAGGTCACCGACGACGTCCTTGACCGCGGCGAGCGCGTTGAGCACGCACGTCTGGGCGCAGGCCTGCGCCTCCTCGGCCGACACCTCGGCGCCGACCTTGCCGACGGCCTGCAGCTCGCCGCCCACCGCCGGGATCTGGCCGGAGGTGTAGACGAGGTTGCCGTGCCGCAGCGCGGGGACGTACGACCCCGCGGGCGCGGCCACGTCGGGCACCGACAGCCCCAGGGCGGCCAGGTTGTCTTCGACGGTCGACATCGATCAGCTCTCCTTCGGTCGCTTCAGGTAGGCGACCAGGCCGTTGCCGTCGGGACCTGGCACGACCTGCACCAGCTCCCAGCCGTCCTCGCCCCACTGGTCGAGGATCTGCTTGGTCGCGTGAATCATGAGGGGGACGGTGGCGTACTCCCAGGAAGTCATGGCCACCACGGTATTGCGTCCGGACCCGGTCAGCGGGTCGGGTCGAAGGGCGCCAGCTCCGGCGGCACCTCGCCGGTCGCCATCGCCTGCGCGAGCAGCTGGCCCGACAGCGGGCCGAGGGTGATGCCCCACATGCCGTGGCCGCCGTTGACGTAGACCCGGGGCACCTTGGTGGCGCCGATGAACGGCAGCCCGTCGACGGTGACCGGGCGCGAGCCGACCCAGACGTCCTCGCGGTCGTCCCAGTCGACGCCGCTGAGCAGCGGGCGGGCCGACTTCACGATCGCGTCGACCCGCTCGATGTTCAGCGGGGCGTCGGTGTCCTCGAACGCCATCGTGCCGCCGACGCGCAGCCGGTCGCCGTAGGGCGTGCAGGCGACGCGCTCGTAGGGGAAGTAGACCGGGCTCGGCACCGGGCGGTTCGCCGGGTCGGTGACCGCGACCGAGAAGGAGTATCCGCGGCCGGCGCGCATCGGCACCCGCACGCCGCACGCCTTGGCCAGGTCGGGCAGCCACGCCCCGGTCGCGAGCACGACCGCGTCGCCGCTGATCGGCTCGCCGCTGAACATCTCGAGCGTGACGCCCTCGTGGCCGTGCCGCAGCGCCCGCACGTTGGAGCCGATGACCAGCCGGCCGCCGCGGTCGCGCACCGCGTCGCCGAGCGCGGCGACATAGGCGCCGGGGTCGATGAACCGCTGGCCGCCGATGCGGATCGCCCGCTCGACCTGGTCGCTGACGATCGGCAGCTCGGCCCGCAGCTCGGCGTTGCCGACCTCGCGGGTGTCGAGGTCGAGACCGGCCTCGTGGATGAGCTCGACCTCGTGCTCCAGGCCCTTGGCGTCGGCGGCGCGCAGGAACGCCGCCATGATCGGCGCCTCGTGCGAGATCGCCTTGACCCCGCCGGCCTCCAGGACGTCGTACGCCGCGAGCGAGCGACGGTTGATCGGCACGTACTTGCGCATGGTCGCCATCCACTGACCCGGCGTGCAGCGGCGGGCGAACCCGACGAGGAAGCGCGCGAGCTGCGGGTCGGGCGTGAGCGGCAGGTAGAGCGGGGAGTCGGGGTCGAGGACGGCCTTGAGGCCGTACTTCAGCACCGACGGGTCCGACAGCGGCACGGCGAGCCCGGGCGAGATCCAGCCGGCGTTGCCCCACGAGGAGCCCGCGGCGATGCCGCTGCGCTCGACGACGGTCACGTCCATGTCGTGCTCCTGGAGGAACCAGGCGGTCGACAGTCCGACCATCCCGCCACCGACGACGACGACGTGCGGGCGACCCGACCCCGAGACCGGGCGGACGCGTTCCAGCTGACTCATGCAGACCCTCCTGATCCGGACCTCGTTGTCCGGGAAAACGTGTGCTTCTCGCACCGTCCCACAGCGCTTCTCGCACCGTGCCACGGGGAGGGGCTACGCGCGAGTACGGTCGTGCTCGTGACCTCCGCGCTCACCCGGCTCGCCACGGCGACGACCCCGGTCGACCGCACGACGGCATACGGCTCCCACCCCGACCAGGTCTACGACGTGCGCGCCCCGAGCGGGCCTGCCCGCGGCGTGACCGCGCTCGTCGTGCACGGCGGGTTCTGGCGCCCGGCGTACGACCGTGCGCACGCGACCGGTCAGTCGGAAGCCTTGGCCACCAACGGTTTTCACGTCGCGACGATCGAATACCGTCGGGCCGCCGAGGGCGGCTGGCCGGACCTGCGCGACGACGTCACGGCGGCCGCGGCGGCCGTCGTCGCCGACGAGGGGCTGCCCGACCCGGTGGTGCTGGTCGGCCACTCCGCGGGCGGTCACCTCGTGCTGTGGCTGCAGCACCACCCCGCCGTACGCCCGGCGCTGGCCGGCACGGTCGCGCTCGCTCCGTGCGCCGACCTGCACCTGGTGCACCGCCTCGGGCTCGACGGCGACGCCGCGCTCGCGCTGCTGGGCGTCCCGCCCGAGGACGACCCGCAGGCGTGGGACGCCGCCGACCCCGCGCGGCTGGGCGCGCCCCCTCGCCCGGTGCGCATCCTGCACGGCGAGGCCGACGACCGGGTGCCGCTGGAGGTCTCGACCAGCTATCTCGAGGAGGTCGGCGGCGACACCGCGCTCGGCATGCTGCCCGGCGTCGACCACTTCGCCCTGATCGACCCGACCAGTGCGGCCTTCACCCGAGTTGGTGAAGTGCTGGACGCGGTGAGCCCCCGGTTAGGGTTTTCCTCGTGAGTCCCACCGCCAGCGCCGCTCCGCGGCTGCACGTCATCAGCGGCAAGGGCGGCACCGGCAAGACCACCGTCGCGGCGGCGATGGCCATGGCCCTCGCGGGCGAGGGTCAGCGGGTGCTGCTGTGCGAGGTCGAGGGCCGCCAGGGCATCAGCCAGGCGTTCGACGTTCCCCGCCTCGGCGAGGAAGAGACCAAGGTCGCCCGCGGTCTTGGCGGCGGCGAGGTCGTCGGGCTGAGCGTCGACGCCAAGGCCGCCCTCATGGAGTACCTCCAGCTCTTCTACAAGCTCGGCCGGGCCGGCGGGCTGCTCGAGCGCTTCGGCGTCGTCGACTTCGCCACCACGATCGCGCCCGGCGTGCGCGACGTGCTGCTCATCGGCAAGGTCTACGAGGCCGTCGGCCGCACCCCGGGCAAGAAGCGCGGCGACACCTACGACGCGGTCGTGCTCGACGCGCCGCCCACGGGGCGCATCGGCCGCTTCCTCAACGTCAACCACGAGGTCGCCGACCTGGCCAAGGTCGGACCCGTGCGCCAGCAGGCCGACTCGATCACCGAGCTGCTGCGCTCGCCGCAGACCGTGGTGCACCTGGTCACCCTGCTCGAGGAGATGCCGGTGCAGGAGACCCTCGAGGCCGTCGAGCAGATCGGCGACCTCGGCATGCGGGTCGGCAGCATCGTCGTCAACCAGGTGCGCGAGAGCCCGCTGTCCGACGCGGCCCTGGCCCAGCTGGACGACCTCGACCCGGCTCCGCTGGAGGCCCACCTCGGCGAGGCCGGGCTGCGGGTCGGCCCGGTGCTGGTCGACGGCCTCGTGCAGGCCGGCCGCGACCTCGGCGCGCGGGTCGCCCTCGAGACCGAGGAGCGAGGGGCGCTGTCCGCGGTGGGGCTGCCGACGTACGACCTGCCGCTGCTGCCGCAGGGCCTCGATGCCGGCGGCCTGCGCGAGCTCGCGACCGCCCTTCACGACCAGGGAGCCGTATGACCGGCGAACCGCCCGTGCTCGACGTCGACGCCATCATCGCCGACCCCACCGTGCGCACCGTCGTGTGCTGCGGGGCGGGCGGCGTCGGCAAGACGACGACCGCCGCCTCGATCGCGGTGCGCGCCGCCGAGGCGGGGCGCCGCGTCGCGGTGCTGACCATCGACCCGGCGCGCCGGCTGGCGCAGGCGCTCGGCCTGGAGGAGATGGGCAACGAGCCCGTCGCGGTGCCGACGATCGACACCTCCGGCAGCGGCTCGCTCGACGCGATGATGCTCGACATGAAGCGCACCTTCGACGAGGTCGTGGTGACGCACGCGGCCCCCGACAAGGTCGAGCAGATCCTCGCCAACCCCTTCTACCAAGCGGTCTCCAGCTCGTTCGCCGGCACGCAGGAGTACATGGCGATGGAGCGGCTGGGACAGCTGATCGGCGAGGAGGTCGACGGCCGCCCGCGCTGGGACCTCATCGTCGTCGACACCCCGCCGTCGCGCTCGGCGCTGGACTTCCTCGACGCGCCGAAGCGCCTCGGGTCCTTCCTCGACGGTCGCTTCATCCGGCTGCTGCTCGCGCCGGCGCGGGTCGGCGGCAAGGCCTACGTCAAGGTCGTGTCGGTCGGGATGGGCGCGGTCACCTCGGCGATGAGCAAGATCCTCGGCGCGCAGTTCCTGCAGGACATGCAGACGTTCGTGGCTGCGCTGGACACCATGTTCGGCGGCTTCCGCGAGCGGGCCGAGCAGACGTACGCCCTGCTCAAGGCGCCCGGCACGGCGTTCGTCGTCGTGGCAACGCCCGAGCGCGACGCGCTGCGCGAGGCGTCCTACTTCATCGACCGGCTCGCCGAGGAGGACATGCCGCTCGCGGGCCTGGTGGCCAACCGGGTGCAGATGACCTACGTCCCGTCGCTGAGCGGGGCGCGGGCGCTGGCGGCGGCCGAGCAGCTGGAGGCCGAGCCGGCCGAGCCGCAGCAGCCGTGGACCCGCGCCGACTCGGCGGGGCTGCTGCGGGTGCACGCCGACCTCGACGAGCAGGGCACCCGGCACGCCGCCGCCATCGGACGGTTCGTCGCGGCCCACCCCGACATCGCGCTGGTGCAGGTGCCCGCCGGGGCGCACGACGTCAACGACGTGCAGGAGCTGCGCGAGATCGGCGACTACCTCGCCGGCCAGTGAGCACGGTCTGACGCGAGCACGGCAACGAGAAACGACCTGGCCGCCCCGAGGGGCGGCCAGGTCGTTTCTCTTGCTCTCGGCTCAGGCCTGCTGAGCCATCTCGTCGGCGCGGGCGGCCTTGAACAGCGACGCCCACGAACGGACCTCCGGCCGGCGACGCAGCAGGGCCCGCCGCTCACGCTCGGTCATCCCTCCCCAGACGCCGTACTCGGTGCGGTTGTCGAGAGCGTCGGCAAGACACTCGGCGACGACGGGACAGCGCTGGCAGATGACCTTCGCAGACTGCTGCGCGGCCCCCTTGGCGAACAGCTCGTCGGGGCACCCTGTGCGGCAGACCGCGCGTGCGGCCCAGTTGGTGTCCCAGATGACGGCCTCGGACGTGACTGTCATGTGATGGCCTCCGTTGACCTCCTGCCCCGCACGGGTTACGGGGCGACGCCAACCCCCTTGGCGTCCCCGTGACCCTACGAAGGGAGGGGGCGGCGTCGCCAGGCCTCTCCGGGACTAATTGTTTCTAGTCCTTCAGGACTATGTCACCGCGATGTCGCCCGCGGCACCGGGCGTACGCTCGCCGCCCGCGGCTGCGCGGCCGGCACAGGTTCGGCGGTTACGCTGGCGAGCATGCCCTCTGCGAACCGTGCTACACGTGTGGCCAACGTGCTCAGCCTGCTGGGTGCGTTCGTCGCGACAGCGGTGGTCCTCGGACTCCTCGGCGCCGGTCTGGTGCTGCCGGCCGTCGGCGCGTCCGGCCAGGCCGCCAAGCAGAGCGTGGCGCTCTTCGAGGGCCTGCCCGGTGAGCTGGAGGTCAACCCGCTCAACCAGCAGTCCCGCATCCTCGCCACCGACGGCTCGGTCATCGCGACGCCGTACGACGAGAACCGCATCGTGGTGCCGCTGAGCAAGATCGCGCCGATCATGCAGAAGGCGCAGGTCGCGATCGAGGACAAGCGCTTCTACGAGCACGGCGGCGTCGACCCGCAGGGCCTCGCCCGCGCGCTCGTCTCCAACACGGTGAGCGGCAGCACCCAGGGCGCCTCGACGCTCACCCAGCAGTACGTCAAGGTCGTGCTGCAGGACGCCGCGCTCAAGCGGGGCGACAAGGAGGCCGCGGCGTCCGCGGTCTCCCGCTCCGGCACCGAGGGATATCTGCGCAAGCTGCAGCAGCTGAAGTACTCGGTCTCGCTCGAGCAGAAGATGACCAAGAACCAGATTCTCGAGGGCTACCTCAACACGGTCTACATGGGCGACCAGCAGTACGGCGTCGAGGCCGCCGCGCAGCACTACTACGGCATCCCCGCCTCGAAGCTGAACCTGCAGCAGGCCGCGATGCTCGCCGGTGTCGTGCAGCGCCCGGGCGCCACCGACCCGGTCAACAACCCGGAGGCCGCGAAGTCGCGCCGCAACACGGTGATCCAGCGGATGCTCGAGCAGAAGATGGTCACGCCCGAGGAGGCGGCCAGCGCCAAGGCCTCGCCGCTGGGCCTCAACGTCACCCGCTCCGACCAGTCGTGCGCGAGCTCGAAGTACGCCTACTTCTGCTACTACGTGCAGGACTGGCTGATGCAGCAGCCCTCGCTCGGGAAGACCCCGAAGGAGCGGCTGCAGCGGCTGCGCAGCGGCGGCCTGACGATCCAGACCTCGCTGGACCCCAAGAAGATGGCGATCATCGACAAGCAGATCAAGGCCAAGGTGCCGGTCGGCAACGAGGCCGACGTGCAGGCCTCGGCGATCATGGTCCAGCCGGGCACCGGCCTGGTGCAGGCCATGGGCCAGAACACGACGTACAGCAACGTCGGCGGCCCGGGCAAGACGTCGGTGAACTACGCCGCCCCCTCCGGCGCGGCGTCGGCCGGCTTCCCCGTCGGCTCCTCGATCAAGATGTTCGCGATCGTCGAGGCGCTGAAGCAGGGCCGCCCGATCGACTCGACCGTCGACGTCCCGCGGATGACGGGCCAGACCAAGGGTGGATCGCCCGCCGCGGTGTTCACCAACGACCTGTTCAACGACGACTGCGGTCTCGGTCGCACCGAGAAGTGGACCGTCGGCAACGAGGCTCAGGCCCCGCCCGGCCCGATGAAGCTCTACGACGCCACCGGGCAGTCGATCAACACCGCGTTCGCCGAGCTCGTCGGTGAGCTGGGCGCGTGCAACGTGCGCAAGACGATGACCTCGATGGGGCTGACCCAGCCCGACGGCGACCCGATCCGCCCCTCGCCCTCCAACATCGTGCTCGGCAGTGACAGCAGCACCCCGCTGGACCTGGCCAACGCCTACGCCACGGTCGCCGCCGGCGGGAAGTACTGCGAGCCGCGCCCGGTGGTCTCGATCAAGGAGGCCAACGGCAAGACGCTGCCGATCTCGACCGCCGAGTGCAAGCAGGTCATCTCGCCCGACGTCGCCGCCGGCACCGCGCAGATCCTCACCGCGTCGCTGCAGCACGAGAAGGGCAGCGCCAAGAACGCCAAGCTGGCCAACGGACGAGCCGCGATCGGCAAGACCGGAACGGTCAACAACGCCATCGCGACCTGGTTCGTCGGGTCCACCCCGCAGCTGACCACGGCCGTGTTCGTCGGCCGCGCCAACGACCAGAAGCCGCTGCGCGACCTGCGCCTGGGCGACAAGTTCTACAGCGGCTTCATCTACGGCGGAACCCTCGCGGCGCCGATGTGGAAGTCGATCATGGACCAGGCGCTGAAGGGCGTGCCGAAGGTCGCGTTCGACAAGCCGCCGTCGTCGATGAGCAACGGCGAGCAGGTCACGGTGCCCTCGGTCGTCGGGATGACCGCCGAGGAGGCGCGGGCCAAGCTGTCCGACGCCGGCCTGGTGCCCTCCGGCCCGACGACCGGCACGATCACCGGCACCTCGCCCGGGTCGGGCAGCCAGGTCGCGAAGGGTTCGACGGTGCGCCTGCAGACCGGCTCCTCGCCGGTGCGCGACACCACGCCCGCGCAGCCCGAGCCGCCGCGCGCGGCGGTCGTGGCGGCCAAGCCGAGCCCGCGGCCCAGCCCGAAGCCGAGCGCGAGCAAGAGCACGTCCAGCCCGAGCCCGAAGCCGAGCACCAGCTCGAAGCCGGCGCCGGCGCCGAGCACGGCGCCCCGGCCCAGCCCGAGCGCGACGGCCGAGCCCGAGCCGGGCAAGGGCAAGGGGAAGGACAAGCCCAAGCCGGGCAAGCCGCGCCTGTCCGCCGGCCCGGAGGACTTCGGCTAGGCCGGCCCCAGGCGTACGCCGGGCTCGCCCTGGGCCGGCCCGGCCGGTCGGTGAGGGGCGGGTCAGCCCGCGAGGGCGCGCTTGACGGCGGCGGCCACCCGGCCGCCCTCGGCCTGACCGGCGACCTTGGGCTGCACGACCTTCATGACCTGCCCCATCTGGGCCATGCCGGTGGCGCCGGTCTCCCGGACGGCCTCGGCGACGATGGCGTCGATCTGGGCGTCGTCGAGCTGCTTGGGGAGGTAGTCCTCCAGCACCGCCAGCTCGGAGCGCTCGGTGGCGGCGAGCTCGTCGCGGCCGGCGCCGTCGTACGCCTCGGCCGCCTCGCGGCGCTTCTTGGCCTCCTTGCCGATCACCTTGAGCACGTCGTCGTCGCTCAGCTCGCGGGCCTCGCTGCCGGCGACCTCGGCGTTGCCGATCGCCGAGAGGGTCATCCGCAGGGTGTTGGTGCGCAGCGTGTCGCGCGCACGGATCGCGTCGGTCAGGTCGCTGCGCAGCCGGGCCTTCAGGTCGCTCATGGCGGACATCCTCCCACCCGGGCCGGGCGCAGGCGTACCTGAAAAGATCGGCCCCATGCCTGTCCTGCGCAACACCGCGCTCGCCACCGTCGGCGCCGGCGCCGGGGCGCTCGCGTGGGCGTCGCTGGTCGAGCGTCATTGGTACGCCCTGCGCCGCACGACGCTGCCGGTGCTGGCCCCCGGGTCGCGCTCGATCCGGGTGCTGCACCTCTCGGACCTGCACCTGGTGCCGCGGCAGGAGCGACGCATCCAGTGGGTGCGCGACCTCGCGGCGCTCGAGCCCGACCTGGTCGTCAACACCGGCGACAACTGCTCCGACCTGGCGGCGGTGCCGGCCGTGCTGCGCGCGCTGGAGCCGCTGCTGGAGCGCCCGGGGGTGTTCGTGCTGGGCAGCAACGACTACTACGGGCCGAAGCCGAAGAACCCGCTGAAGTACCTCACGGTCGGCCACCCGAAGGGCCGCGACCTGGGCGCCCCCGAGCTGCCGACGGCCGAGCTGGTCGCGGGGCTCTCCCAAGGGTGGACCGACCTGGACAACGTGCGCACCCGGATGTCGGTCGGCGGGGTCGAGCTGGAGCTGGTCGGCGTCGACGACCCGCACATCGGCCTGGACCGCTACGCCGACGTCACCGCCCCGGCCGCCACCGACGTGGCGCTGACGATGGGAGTGCTGCACGCGCCGTACACCCACGTGCTGGACCCGATGGCCGCCGACGGTGCGGGGCTGATCCTCGCCGGGCACACGCACGGCGGCCAGGTCGACGTGCCGTTCTACGGCGCGCTGGCCACCAACTGCGACCTGGACACCCGGCGCGCCAAGGGCGTCTCGCGGTGGTGGCCGGGCGCGAACGGCATCGCGTCGCGGCACGCGCCCGCCGCCGCCGCGTGGCTCAACGTGTCGGCCGGACTGGGCCACAGCAAGTACGCCCCGGTGCGCTTCGCCTGCCGCCCCGAGGCCTCGCTGCTGACCCTCGTGCCGCGCTGACACCCCCCTCGCCGCGGCCGCGGGGAACCCGATTTCGCGGGCGCCGGAGCGGCCGGTATCGTTTCCTCTCGCGTCGGTCGCTCGCAGACCGACCACGGGGTGTGGCGCAGCTTGGTAGCGCGCTTCGTTCGGGACGAAGAGGTCGCAGGTTCAAATCCTGTCACCCCGACATCAGCCGGGCCCGGTGGATCGACGGAGTCGAGACACCGGGCCCGGCTTCGTCGTGGACGGGATGCTGGGAGGAGACGCCGGGCCGAGGGCGGAGGGGCGGCTGCGCCGACGTACGCCCTCGCTGGCTGGATCGGTGACCTGCATCGGTGAGGAAACGTGCGGCAGGGCGCACGGTTCGTCACCGATCCGAGTCACCGATGCAGCCCGGGCGGCGTGGCCTCAACCCTGCGACGCCAGCGCCGCGTCGACGTTCCTGACACAGACGTACGGAACTGACAGAACCGGCTGCTGCAGCAGGGGTTCGTGTCAACAACGCACGGGTGTGTCAGCAACGTCGGGGTCGCACCTCACGCGCTCTCGCGACGCAGCTGCAGGTACTTCCAGCCGTGCCAGACGACCTCGACGAGGCTCACGACGACCAGGATCACCATGACCCAGAACAGCAGCTGCGAGTCACGGGAGACGAGGGCTGCGCCGAGCGCGATCAGACCGATGACGGCACTGACGCCGACCTGCATGAGGGAGTAGCGCTTCTGCTGGTCTGCGGTTGACGTGTCCATGCGCCCTTCTACCACGACAGCCGAACGCGCGAGACCCACCGCGCGCGGGGCGGGCGGTGGGTCTCGGCGGCCGGGTCAGGACGTCACGGCGCCGACGTCTTGAAGGCGTCGGAGCTGCACTGGCCGGCGTAGCCGGTGAGCTTGCTGACGTCGTCGTTGTCCGCGCGGGCGTTCTCGCCCTTGGCGATCTTGTCGAGGGTGTCGCCGGAGACGTTGTCGTAGGCCTTGTCGGTGACGCACTTGGCGATGCTGTCGATCTGCGCCTGCGGGATCTGCCCGCCACCGTTGGACTCCAGCAGCTTGGCGTAACCCGCCTGCACCTCCTCCTTCGACGGCTTGCCGCCGCCACAGGCCGTGAGGCCGAGGGGCAGGGTGAGCAGGAGGGCGGTGGCGCCCATGCGGCGTGCGAGGTTCATCGGGATCCCTTCGGAGCTGGTGACGGTGCGACCCCGGCACAGGACCGGTCGCGCTGGTCACTCCGACGCAGCATGCGGATGCCGCGTTCCCCCTGCCGGAATCGCGAGCGAGCCTAGCCCGTACGCCATCGCCGGGCTCGGCCCGGCACCTCACCGCAGCCGCACCCCGCCGCAGCCGCATCGCCGCAGCCTCAGATCGGGTCGAGGATCCGCCGCAGGAACTCCCGGGTGCGCGGGTTGCGGGGGTCGGCGATGACCTCCGACGGCGGCCCCTCCTCCACGACCAGACCGCCGTCGATGAACAGCACGTGGTCGGCGACCTGCTGGGCGAAGCGCACCTCGTGGGTGACGATCACCATCGACCACCCCTCGGTCGCGAGGTCACGGATCACCCGCAGCACCTCGCCCACCAGCTCGGGGTCGAGCGCCGAGGTCGGCTCGTCGAACAGCACCACCCGCGGCTGCAGCGCGAGCGCCCGGGCGATGCCCACCCGCTGCTGCTGACCGCCGGACAGCTGGAAGGGGAACTTGTCGGCGTGCGCCGCGAGCCCGACCTTGTCGAGCAGCTCGCGACCGGCGGCGTCGGCCGCGGCCGGGTCGATCCCCTGCACGACGATCGGCCCCTCGGTGACGTTCTGCACCGCGGTCTTGTGCGGGAACAGGTGGTGGGCCTGGAAGACGAAGCCGCTCTGCGCCCCCAGCCGCGCCAGCGCCGCCCGCTGCTCCCGCGGGAGGCGGCCCCGCTTGTTGGGGGTGACCTCGGCGAAATCGACTCTCGCGTCAGCGATCTCGACGACGCCGGAGTCGGGCAGCTCGAGCCCGTTGAGCGAACGCAGGAGCGTGGTCTTGCCCGAGCCGGACGGCCCCAGGATGGCCGTCACGCTGCCCTCGGCCACCTCGAACGAGATGTCCTTGATGACCTCGTGGTCGCCGAAGCTCTTGCGCAGGTGCTGCGCGCTGACGATCGGGCTCATGCGACGAACCTGCTCACTCGCGACTCCACGCGGGACTGGAGGAAGGTCAGCGCCACGCAGGCGAGCCAGTAGTAGAGGGCGGCGAGGCCGTACAGCGTGGCGAAGCGGAAGGTGGGCGCCGCGGCGACCTGCGCCTGACGGAACAGCTCGACGACCAGGATCGGCGCGGCGAGCGAGGTGTCCTTGAGCAGCCCGATGAGCGTGTTCGACAGCGGCGGCACCGCCGTGCGCGCCGCCTGCGGCACGACGATCCGGCGCAGGGCGGTGGAATGGTTCATGCCGATCGTCTGCGCGGCCTCCCACTGCCCGCGCGGGACCGCCTGGATCGCGCCGCGGATCGTCTCGGCGGCGTAGCCGGCGACGTACAGGCTCAGGCCGATCGCCGCCGCGACGAACGGCCGCAGCTCGATGCCGAACTGCGGGAGGCCGTAGTAGATCAGGAACAGCAGCACCAGCACCGGGATGCCGCGCATCAGCGAGATGAACAGCCGGGCCGGCGCCGAGGCGAGCCGGTTGGTCGACATGCGTGCCATCGCGACGCCCATCGCCAGCACCAGGCCCACGACGAACGCGACGGCCGTGAGCGGGATCGTCACGAGCAGCGTCGCGCGCAGCATGGGCCACGCGTTGTCCTTGATCAGCTGCCAGTCGCTCGGGGTCGTGCTCTCGGGGGTGAAGTACTTGTCGTAGAGCCGCTGCTGGGTGCCGTCCGCGCGCAGCGCCGCGATGCCCTGGTCGAGCTGCGGGAGATATCCGGAGTTCTTGCGCGCGGCCAGCACCGACTGCGACCGGTCGTTGGTCTCGGCGACGATCTTCACGCCCGGATTCGTCTGGCTCGCAAGGAAGTTGCGCACCGCGAGCTTGTCGTTGACCACCACGTCGACGCTGCCCTGGCGCAGGTTCTGGATCGCGAGGTCCATGCTGTCGACGCCGACCACCTGCGCGCCGTTGCTGCGCGCGACGTCCGCCCAGTTGCTCGTGAGGTTCTCGCCGGCGCGCTTGCCGCGGATGTCGCCCAGGCCCTTGATCGTCGTGTTGTCGTCGGCGACCACCACGACGCCCGTGCTCTCGACGTACGGCTGGCTCAGGTCGTACAGCGCCGCTCGCTCGGGGTTGCGGGTCACCTGGTTGGCCACCACGTCGATGCGGCCGGCGCTGAGCGCGGCGAACATGCCGTCCCACGGCACCTGGACGAACTGCACCTGCACGCCGAGCTTGTTGCCGAGGGCGCGCATGTACTCGACGTCGAACCCGGTGAGGCCGTCGGGGCCGGCGTAGCTGAAGGGTGGGTAGACGCCCTCGGTGCCGACCCGCAGCACCTGCGGCAGCGCGCCGGGTGCGGCCGCCGGCTCGCCCTGCGCGGCGGACGCCGGCACCGCGAGCCCGAGCAGCGACGCGGCCGCGACCAGCAGGGCGGCGAGCGCCGACACGGCACGCGCACTGATCGTTCGCATTGGAGGAGGTTATCCGGCGGCTAGGTCGGCGCGACGTGCACCAGGGCCGCCGTGGCCGCGAGCACACCGAGCCCGAGCGCGAGCTCGGCACCGATCGCCACCGCGAACGCCTGCACGCTCTCCGGCGGGGCGCTGTCGTCGATCTCGGCGAGCTTGCGCCGGCCCACCTGCTCGGCGTAGCGCCGGCCCCGGTCGCCGAGCAGCAGCATGAGCACGACGACGAGCACCTTGAGGCCGAGCGCGACGCCGTAGTCGGTGCGCAGCAGCGGGCGCACCCCGCCGGCGATCGCGAGCGCGTGCAGGGTGCCGCTGACGAACAGGGTCGCGACGCTCGCGATCGCGACCAGGGAGAAGCGCGGCAGCACCGAGTGCAGCGGCTTCAGGTCGGTGCTCGGGACCAGCACCGACGCCAGCGTCACCAGCCCGCCCAGCCAGGCCGCCGTCGCGACGAGGTGGCCGGTGGTCGCCACGACCTTCACGATCTCCCAGGGACCGCCGACCGCGTTGGACGCGAGGACGTACGTCTGCACCAGCGCCAGCTGCCACAGCGAGATCGGGACGCGCCAGGAGCGGGCCGAGCGCACCACGTCGCTGCCGAACGCCCCGGCCAGCGCGACCAGCCCGATCCGCGCCAGCGCGCACGCGCCCTCGCGCCCGCCGAAGCTGCCCCAGGCCAGCCCGTGCGCGAGCAGCGGCACGGCCAGCGAGGCGGTGACGGTGAGCACGGCGCCGGCCACGAGCAGCCGGCTGAACGTGCGCACCGTGCGGCCCTCCGGCCACAGCCACGTCATGAAGAAGCTGGTGCCCACCAGCAGCACGAGCCCGAGGTAGCTCGCGACCCGGGCCGTCCCGAGCAGCACGGTCTGCAGGCCGGGCTCCGCCTCGGCGAGCGTCACCAGCGCGATCACGGGGCACCGGGGTCGGGCAGGTCGACCTGGGCGACGAACGTCGCGTCGCGGGCGGGCACCGGACCGGCCGTCCACGCGGCGCCGCGCCGCGCACCGCAGGTCTGCTCCCGCTGCGGCAGGGCCGGGCAGACCAGGTTGCGCACCCCGGAGCCGAAGACGTCGAGCACGACCGGTCCGGACGTCGCCGACGGCGCGACGATCGGTGCCACCGCGAGCAGCACCCGTCCGACGGGGGCGGGGTTGCTGCGCACCGCGGTCGAGCCGAGCCGGTAGCGCAGGGTCAGCTCGTCGGTGGCCGGAAGTCGTACGACGACGGGGGCTTCGGCCGGACCCTCCGCCGGCGCGACGACGGGGGTGGCCCCGGCCTGGATCTGCAGGTCGCGCACCTGCGGGCGCACGCCGGCGAGCGCGGGCGCCGGGCTGGCGCGCAGCTCGAGCCGCACGCTGGTCACGGGTGCGGCGAAGCGCACCCGCTCGACCACCTCGAGGTCACCGCTGGACGTCGGGCTGGCGCGCAGGACCGTACCGGTGCGGGTCAGCCCGACCCCGGCGGTCCGGGCGCCGGCCGGGCTGGCGGAGGAGGACGGAGCGGACGAGCCCGACGACGGCTGCGGCGCCGACCGGCTGCCGGCGACCGTCGGCACCGGACTCTCGACGGCCGGGTCGGGGGCCGCAGGGGGCGGGGTCGATGCGGCGAACGGCCCTGCCGTCGTTGCAGATTCGGTCGCAGCAACGCCCTCGGCCGCCGACCCGGAGCGCACGGCCGCCACGGCGGCGACGAAGCACAGCAGGGCCACGACGAGGCCGACCCACCGCCGCAGCACCGCCTCGTCCATGCCCCTCGTCCTCCAGATTTCAAGCAAACGCTGCGAACAGTGAACAGTGTTCTTGTAGCGTGCGCCACAGTTCCGGCCGATGTCGCCGGCACCAGGAGAGGCAACGACCATGCGCACACTCCCCCGCTCGTCGGCGCTGGCCGCCGCGGCCGTCACGCTCGCCCTCGGCGGCTCGCTCGCCGGCACCGCGCAGGCCGCCCCTGCGCCGGCTGCCACCGCGCCGGCGACCGTCTACCTCGTCCAGGGCGTCGCGGGCAGCACGATGACCCTGCGCGTCGACGGCCGCGTCGTGAGCGCCTCGGCGGCCGCGAAGTCGGTGGTCGGCCCGCTGCGCCTCACCCCCGGCAAGCACACGGTCGTCGCCGACGCGCCCGGCACCGCCTCCGACGTCACCGCCACGATCGACGTCGCCGCCGGCTCCAGCACCGACGCCGTCGTGCACCGCACGGCCGACGCGGGTGCGCGGCCAGCGCTGACGACGTACGTCAACGACCTGTCCCCCGTGCCCGCGGACAGCGCGCGGCTCACCGTCGCCCACACCGCGGCCGTCGGGCCCGCCGACATCCGGGTGCGCGACAAGGTGCTGTTCGCCAACGTCGCCAACGGCGAGGAGCTGTCGCTGACCGTCCCGGCCGCGACCTATCCGGTCGAGATCGTGCCGACGGCCACCTCCGGCCCCTCGGTGCTCGGCCCGGTCGACCTGCCGGTCAAGGCGGGCACCCTGACGCGGGTGTTCGCCATCGGCGTCGCCTCGGCCGGCACCATGGACGCCGTCGTGCACGAGCTGCCGCTGCGCGGCACGGGCGGCACCCCGCCGCGCCGGGTCGACGCCGGCTCGGCCGGGCTCTCGGCCACCGTCCCGACCTCGGCCCAGAGCCGGCGCGACGGCACGGGAGCCGCACCGCTCGCGCTGGGCGCCGGGCTGCTGCTGCTCGTGGGCGCGCGACGCGTGCGCACCGGCCGCAGCGCCGCGCACAGCTGAGCCGTGCCGCGCGGCCGGACTCCCCTCGCCCTGGCGCTGGGCTGGTCGCTGGCCGCCGTCCTCGCCGGCTGCGGCGGCGAACCCCCGCCCTCCCGCCGTACGCCCTCGCCGGCCCCGGCGAGCGCCGTCGCCACGCTGAGCCCGGCCGTCCCGAGCGGCGCCCTGAGCCTGCCGGAGGCCGCACCGGCCTCCCGAGCGGGATCACCGCGGCCGAGCGCGAGCGGCACCGGGGATCCCGCCCGCGCCGCGCGCACCGCCGCTAGCCAACGAATCACGTTCGACCCCAACGAGATCCGGCTCGCCGGTGACGCCGCCGGCACGCCCGTGCGCCCGGTCGCGACCGACGCGCAGGGTGCGCTGCGCGTGCCCGGCACCGGCCAGGTCGGCTGGTGGTCGGGCGGTGCGCGGGCGGGCGCGGCGTACGGGACGGTCGTGCTGGTCGGCCACGTCGACACGGTCGAGGGCGGGCGCGAGCTGTTCGCGCGCCTGCTGACCGCGCGCGTCGGTGACCGAGTCACGTTGTCCGGCAACGGATCTCAGCAGCAGTTCCGCATCAGCGACGTGCGCGACCTCCCCAAGACCAGGCTGCCGGGCAGCGCGGCGTTCGACCAGCGGGTGCCCGCGCGGCTGCTGCTGATCACCTGCAGCGGCCGGTTCGACCCGGTGACCCGCCACTACGAGCAGAACCGGCTGGTCACCGCGGTGCCGACCGGCCCGGCCACCCCCGCCACGCGCTGAGGAGCCGTCCGCACCACCCGCGCGCTGAGCCCCACCGCCTCAGCGGCTCAGCACGCTCTGCACGTCGGGCAGCCCGCTCGTGCCGAACGTCCAGGAGCCCCAGTCGTCCTCGAGCCCGAGGGCGACCAGCCACGGCAGGTGCCGCGCGGTGCCGCCGGGGTTGGTCCGGCGCTCGGTCTCGAGGAAGCGGCGGAAGGCGTTCAGCTGCGCGGCCGCCTGCTCGCCCCGCCCCGTCCGGCGGAACGGGCTGGCCCCGAACCGGCGGGCGCCGGCGACGACGCCCCACCCGGTGATCACCGCGAGCAGGAACGACCCGGAGAACAGCACCCCGGCGGCGAGCACCTGCCCGGGCAGCCACACCCACGGCGGGCACGGGCTCGCCGGCGCGAACCACCCCCGCACCCGCGCCCGGTCGACCACCTCGGCACCGAGCCGCTGCACGTACGTCGCGAGCTCGGTCTCGACGTCGGCCATCGGCACGCCGGCAGGACGCTGCTGCACGTCGAGCGCCAGCACGTGCTCGCCGACCGTCAGCCCCGGAGCCTGCGTGTCGCCCGCGAGCAGCACCGGCCCGTCGGCGCGGTCCTCGACCCGCAGCGCGCCGCGCACCAGCAGGTCCACGACGACGGCGGCGACGTCACGGTCCTGCACCCGGCCGGTCAGCAGCACCCCGACGTCGACCGGTCGCACGTCCTCCGGCGGCTGCGGCCGCACCTCGACGCCGGTGTCGACCGACGGCGCCGGGCGGGTGAGGAACCGCTGCAGCAGCACCAGCACCGCCGTGGTCAGCAGCGCGAGCGGCACCAGCAGCTCGGCGGTCAGGAAACCTCGGTTCACGGACCGGAGTCTCCCCCACCGCTGCCTCCGCCGTCGCTGCCGCTCCCAGCACCGTCGCCCCACCCGCCGGACGCCCCGGCGTCGGTCGAGATGCCGCTGAGCGAGTCGGCGAGCGTGCCGCCCGTGGCCCCGAACGCGTCGTCGACGTTCGGCACGTCGGCCACGGGCCGGTCGAGACCGGTGAGCGCCGCGACCGACACCGCCCCGGCCAGCAGGCTCACGTTCATCGGCGCGGGGTCCAGCGCCGCGGTGGTGGGCTCGGCCGGCTTGCCGCCGGCCGGCGGCCGGGCGTCGTCGAGCGCCGCGCAGATCTGCGCCACCACCCCGCCGTACGCCTGCCGCACCGCAGCGCTCTCGCCCTCCAGCCCGAACGTGACGAGCCACGGGATCGTCTGCGCCGCAACGGGATCCGAGTCGCCACCGCGAGCGTCTCCGGCAAGGAACTGCCGATAACCCACCGTCTGCACCGCGAGCGCCGTGCCCTCGGCCGAGCGGTGCGGGCCGGTGGAGCCAAGGCGCGGCAGCACCAGCGCCAGGACGACCGCGATGAGCAGCGCCCAGGTGTTCAGCCACGCCGCGGCCAGCGCGAGCACCGGCCCGGGGAGCAGCACCCACCACGGCGCACGGCTGCCACGGACGTACAGCTTGCGCCACCAGGCGCGCTGCACGACGCCCTTGGCGAGGCCCTGCAGCTCCGGTCCGAGCTCGGCGCGCAGCTGCGTGACGGGCACGCCGGCCTGCCGTCGGGCCACCGCCTGCACGAGGGCGCGCTCGGGCGCGGTGTGCGAGCGGGTGCCGTCGGCCTCCGGACCGGGTGCGCCGGGGCGCAGCACCGGGCGCCCGGAGCGACCCGACGGCTCGACCACGAGCAGACCCCGGACGACCAGGTCGACCACGGTCGCGGCCAGGTCGCGATAGCGCACCGACCCCGACAGCAGCAGACCGACGTCGCCCGGCCGGGTGCGCTCCGGCGGGTGCTCGCGCACCGGCGCCGTGCGCACGTCCTCGTCGGCCCCCGGGCCACGCTCGCGGTCCAGCTGCTCGCGCTGCGGGCCGGGCAGCAGCACCCCGGGCGCCACTCCCACGAACCGTTCGGAGCCGCGCTCCCGCCGACGCTGGACCAGCACCAGCACCACGCTCAGCGCGACCGCGACGACGACCAGCGCCGTCGCCAGCACATCCCGTGTCATGGGCCCTCCCCTCCCCTGCACGTGCTCCTCCCATGGTGCGCCCCATCAGCGCCGGGCAGTGCCCGAACCGCGGGAACCTGCGACGCACCCGTCCCGAATCCCGGTCGCGTACGGCCGAGTAATGAGACCCTGCTCACATGAAGAGCACCATGCAGTCGCCGCCCCTCCTCATCTCGGACCTGCTGCGCTACGGCACGACGGTTCACGCCAAGAGCACGGTCACGACCTGGACGCCCGACGGCGGCCGGACGACGACGTACGGCGAGATCGGCCAGCAGGCCGCGCAGCTCGCCCACGCCCTGCGCAAGCTGGGCATCGACGGCGACCAGCGCGTCGCCACCTTCATGTGGAACAACGCCGAGCACCTGGTCACCTACCTCGCGGTGCCCTCGATGGGTGCGGTGCTGCACGCGCTGAACATCCGCCTCTTCCCCGAGCAGCTGATCTACACCGCCCGGCACGGCGGCAGCGAGATCGCCATCGTCGACAACACCCTGGCCGAGCCGTTCGCCAAGCTCGTCGAGCACCTGCCGGGCATCCGGCACGTCATCGTCAACGGCGAGGTGTCCGACGAGGTGCGCGAGGCGCTGGGTGCGCCCGAGCACGTCGAGCAGGTGCACGACTTCGCCGACCTCATCGCCGGCGAGCCGACCGAGTTCGAGTGGCCGCGCGACCTGGACGAGAACGACGCCTCGTCCATGTGCTACACCTCCGGCACGACCGGCAACCCCAAGGGTGTCGCCTACTCCCACCGCAGCAACTACACCCACGCCACCGGGTGCGCGCTCACCCTGCAGCTGACCCCGGCCGACCAGACGCTGGTCGTCGTGCCGCTGTTCCACGCCAACGCCTGGGGCTTCCCCTACGTCGCGATGGTGTCGGGCAACTCGCTGGTCATGCCCGACCGGTTCCTGCAGCCCGAGCCGCTCGCCCAGATGATCGAGCAGCTCGGCGTCACCAGCGGCTCGGGCGTGCCGACGATCTGGAACGGCCTGCTGCAGCACCTCGACGCCAACGGCGGCGACATGTCCACCTGCCGGATGCTGATGGTCGGCGGCTCGGCCGCGCCGCCGTCGCTGATGAAGGCGTTCCAGGAGCGCTACGACATCGAGATCATCCACGGCTGGGGCATGACCGAGACCTCCCCGGTCGCGAGCCTGGCCTTCGCGCCGCCGCAGGCCGAGGTCGGGTCCGAGGAGTACTGGCGATACCGCGCCTCGCAGGGCCGGATCATCGCCGGCGTCGAGGCCCGGCTCATCGGCCCCGACGGCGAGGAGCAGCCGCGCGACGGCGAGGCCGTCGGCGAGGTCGAGGTGCGCGGCCCGTGGATCACCGCGAGCTACTACTCCAACGGCTCCGAGCCGCAGGGCGAGCTGGACGACATGGCCGCCAAGTTCGACGACGGCTGGCTGCGCACCGGTGACGTCGGCGCGATGACCGACGACGGCTACATCATCCTGACCGACCGCTCCAAGGACGTCATCAAGTCCGGCGGCGAGTGGATCAGCTCGGTCGACCTGGAGAACCAGATCATGTCCCACCCCGCCATCGCCGAGGCCTCGGTCGTCGGGGTGCCCGACGACAAGTGGGGCGAGCGGCCGCTCGCGACCGTGGTCGTCAAGGAGGGCGAGCAGGTCACGATGGAGGAGCTGCGTGACTTCCTCGCCGACAAGATCGCCAAGTGGCAGATCCCCGAGCGGTGGGCGGTCATCGACGAGGTCCCCAAGACCAGCGTGGGCAAGTTCGACAAGAAGGTGCTGCGGCAGCGCTACGCCGACGGCGACCTGGAGGTCGAGACCGCCGGCTGAGCCGAGCGCCGTACGTCCTTCGCACCCGAGCCCGTGCGTCCTCGCCCCGCGAGGACGCACGGGCTCAGCCCTGCACCCTGCTGTCGCGGCCGGCCCACTCGGCGTCGCGCAGCCTGAACTTCTGGATCTTGCCGGTCGAGGTCTTCGGCAGCTCCTCGACGACCTCGACCTCGCGGGGCGCCTTGTAGTGCGCGATCTGGCCGCGCACGTGCTCGATGAGCTCGGCCTCGTCGACGCCCGCGCCGCCCTTGGTGGTGACGAACGCCTTGGGCCGCTCGCCCCACTTCTCGTCGGGCACGCCGACGACCGCGACCTCGAGCACCGACGGGTGGCTCATCAGGGCCTGCTCGACCTCGACGGTGGAGATGTTCTCGCCGCCGGAGATCACGACGTCCTTGGCTCGGTCGCGGATCTCGACGTAGCCGTCGGGGTGCATCACGGCCACGTCGCCGGAGTGGAACCAGCCGCCGGCGAACGCCGTGGCGGTGGCCTCCTCGTCGCGGTAGTAGCCGAGCATCACGTTGTCGCCGCGCATGACGATCTCGCCGAGCGTCTCGCCGTCGGCGGGCACGTCGTTCATCTCGGCGTCGACCACCCGGGCGCGCTCGGCGGTGATCATGCCGACGCCCTGGCGGGCCAGCAGCCGGGCCCGCTCGCCCGGCTCGAGCTCGGCCCAGCCGGGCTGCACCTCGCACACGGTGTACGGCCCGTAGGTCTCGGTCAGGCCGTAGACGTGCACGACCTCGAAGCCCATGTCGGCCATCTGCCCGAGCGTCGTCGGGCTCGGCGGCGCGCCCGCGGTGGTGATGACGACCGGCCGCTCCAGCCCGCCCGCACCGGGCGTGTTGAGCATCGTGGTGACGACGGTGGGCGCCGCGTTGAGGTGGGTGACGCCGCGCTCGCGGATCGCCTCCCAGATCGCGTCGCCGCGCACCTCGGGCAGGCACACGTGGGTGCCCCCGATCGCGGTGATCGCCCACGGGGTGCACCAGCCGTTGCAGTGGAACATCGGCAGCGTCCACAGATAGACCGACTGCGGCGAGTGCCGCGAGTGCAGCAGCTCGCTGAGCGCGTTGAGGTGGGCGCCGCGGTGGCTGTAGAGCACGCCCTTGGGCCGGCCGGTCGTGCCGGAGGTGTAGTTGAGCGAGATCGGGGCGAGCTCGTCCTCGACCCGCCACGACAGGTCGGGCGCGTCGTCGTCGGCCAGCTCGTCCAGGCTCGTCCACCCTGCCCGCGGCTCGCGCAGCATCACCCGGGTCAGGCCCTCCAGGCCCTCGGTCGCGCTCTCGACGAGGTCGGCCGTGCCCGGCCAGGCCACGACGACCCGCGCGCCGGAGTGCTCGAGGATGTGCCGCACCTCGGGCGGCGCGAGGCGGGTGTTGACCGCGACGAGCACGCCCTGGGCGAGCGGCACCGCGAAGTGCGCCATGAGCATCTCCGACACGTTCGGCAGCACGAACGCGACCCGGTCGCCGGGCTCGACCCCGGCCCGGCCCAGCGCCTTCGCCATCCGCTGCACGTCGGCGGCCAGCTCGGCGTACGTCCACCGCGCCTCCCCGTCGATCACCGCCAGCTTGTCGGCCCACACCCGGCCGGAGCGTTCGAGGTAGGACAGCGGCGTCAGGGGCGTCGTCGAGACCAGGCCCGTGGGCGTCTGCTCGGCGTCCGTGGGGGCGGGGGCGGTCGGTTCCGTGCTCACCCGACCAGCCTAGGAACGCGGCGCCGTCGATGGCGGACTTTCCGTGCCCGAAGGCCAGCGAGGCGCCCTGCCGAGGTGTCGCCGTGGGGCGCTTTACTCTGGGGCACCTCGTGCGCCAGTGCGCTGAGCCGCGCCGGCGGGTGGCGCACCACACGCCCCAGAGTAAAGCCGTCGACGAGCGACCATGACCAGCCGAGGCGCGCCCCCGTTCTCCGCGCTCACAGCGCGGCGAACGGGTCCTCACCGACGATGGCCTCGGCGATCTGCACCATGTTCAGCGCCGCGCCCTTGCGCAGGTTGTCGGTGCAGACGAACACCTCGAGCGAGCGCGGGAAGTCCGGCGAGCTGCGGATGCGGCCGACGAACGTCGGCTCCGAGCCCGCGACGTCGACCGGGTTCGGCCAGTCCTCGTTCTCCGGGTCGTCGAGCACGACGACGGAGTTCGACCCCTCGACGAGCGCCTGACGGGCCCGGTCGGCGGTGATCTTGGAGCCGAACGTCGCGTGAACCGACAGCGAGTGCGCGGTCATCACCGGCACCCACACCGTGGTCGCGGCGACCTTGAGGTCGGGCAGCCCGAGCACCTTGCGGGCCTCGCGGCGCATGCGCGCCTCCTGCATCGACCAGCCCTCGGCGTCGAGGTCGCTGGTCACCGGCACCACGTTGGCCGCGACGGGCGCGGGGAAGGGCGAGTGGTCGGGCAGGTCCAGCAACCGGCGTACGTCACCGGGCGACAGCCCGATCGAGCGCTGGCCCACCAGCGACTCGGCCTCGGCGACGAGCCGCTCGACGCCGGCGTCACCGCGGCCGGAGACGGCCTGCATGGCGGTGACGACGACCGACTCCAGACCCCACCCCTGGTGCAGCGGCCCGAGCGCGGTCAGCATCGCCGTGGACGACGCGCTGGGGCTCGCGACGATGCCCCGCGGGCGGTTGTTGACCTGGGCCGGGTTGATCTCGGGGATGACCAGCGGCACGTCCGGCTCGGCTCGGAACACCGGCGAGCAGTCGACCACCGGCACCCCCGCGTCGCCCGCCATCGCGGCGGCGACCCGGGCGGCCTCCTCGGGCAGCGCGACGATCGCGACGTCGGCGCCGGCGAACAGCTGCGGCGAGACCTGCTGCACCAGCAGCTGCTGGCCGTACGCCGAGACCGCTTCTCCCGCATGGCGGTTCGAGGCTGCGAGACGCAGCTCGTCCCAGACCACGCTGCGCGTGCCCAGGGTCTGCAGCACGGCCCGACCCACGGCTCCCGTGGCCCCGACGACGACGAGCGTGCGCCCCATGACTCAGCTCACCGCAGCCAGCGCCTCGGCGATCTGCACGGTGTTGAGCGCGGCACCCTTGCGCAGGTTGTCGCCGCTCACGAACAGCACCAGGCCCTTGCCGTCGGGGACGGACTGGTCGACCCGGATGCGCCCGACGTACGACGGGTCGGACCCGGCCGCGCGCAGCGGGGTGGGCACGTCGGCCAGCTCGACCCCGGGCGCCGAGGCGAGCACCTCGCGCGCCTGCTCGGGCGTGATCGGCTGCGCGAACTCGGCGTGGATCGCCAGCGAGTGGCCGGTGAAGACCGGCACCCGCACGCAGGTGCCGGCGACCGGCAGGTCGGGCAGCCCGAGGATCTTGCGCGACTCGTTGCGCAGCTTCTGCTCCTCGTCGGTCTCGCCCGAGCCGTCGTCGACGACCGACCCGGCCATCGGCAGCACGTTGAAGGCGATCGGCGCGACGTACTTCGCCGGCTCGCCCAGGTCGACCGCGCTGCCGTCGTGGGCCAGCGCCTCCATCGAGTCGGCGCCCTTGCGCACCTGGCCGGCGAGCTCGTCGACGCCGGCGAGGCCGGAGCCGGAGACGGCCTGGTAGGTCGCGACGGTGAGCCGCTCGAGGCCCGCGGCGTCGGCCAGCGGCTTGAGCACCGGCATCGCGGCCATGGTGGTGCAGTTGGGGTTGGCGACGATGCCCTTGGGCCGGTCGGCCAGGGCGCCGGGGTTGACCTCCGACACCACGAGCGGCACCTCGGGGTCGCGACGCCAGGCCGAGGAGTTGTCGATCACGGTCACGCCGGCCTCGGCGAAGACCGGCGCCAGCCGCTTCGAGGTGGCCCCGCCCGCCGAGAAGATCGCGATGTCCAGGCCGCTCGGGTCGGCCGTGTCGGCGTCCTCGACCGTGATCTCGCGGTCGCGCCAGGTGACGGTCTTGCCGGCCGAGCGGGCCGAGGCGAACAGGCGCAGGTCGCCGACCGGGAAGTCGCGCTCGTCGAGCAGGCGCAGCACGACGGCGCCGACCTGGCCGGTGGCGCCCACGACGCCGACGTTGACGGTGCTGGTGGTGGTGCTCATCGTCCGGTCCCTCCGTAGACCACGGCCTCGCCCTCGGCGGAGTCGAGCCCGAACGCGGAGTGCACCGCGCGCACGGCCTCGTCGAGCTGGTCGTCGCGGGTGACGACCGAGACCCGGATCTCCGAGGTCGAGATCATCTCGATGTTGATGCCGGCGTCGGCGAGCGCCTGGAACAGGGTGGCGCTGACGCCGGGGTGGCTGCGCATGCCCGAGCCGACCAGCGACAGCTTGCCGATCTGGTCGTCGAACTGCAGCGAGTCGAACCCGATCTCGGGCTTGGCGGCCTGCAGCGTCTGCACGGCGCGCTGCGCGTCGTCCTTGGGGCAGGTGAAGGAGATGTCGGTCTTGCCGGTCTGCGCCGCCGAGACGTTCTGGACGATCATGTCGATGTTGATCTGGGCCGCGGCGACGGCGTTGAAGACCTGGGCCGCCTTGCCGGGCGAGTCGGCGACGCCGACCACCGTGATCTTGGCCTCGCTGCGGTCGTGGGCGACCCCGGCGATGATCGGCGCTTCCATCTGGTCTCCTTCGGAATCGGAGGGCGGCACCACCCAGGTGCCCTGGTGCTGGCTGAACGAGGACCGCACGTGGATCGGCAGGTCGAAGCGGCGGGCGTACTCGACGCAGCGCAGCATCAGCACCTTCGCGCCGGAGGCGGCCATCTCCTGCATCTCCTCGTTGGAGATGCGGTCGACCTTGCGCGCGGTCGGCACGATGCGCGGGTCGGCGGTGAAGATGCCGTCGACGTCGGTGTAGATCTCGCACACGTCGGCACCGAGCGCGGCCGCGAGCGCGACCGCCGTGGTGTCGGAGCCGCCGCGGCCGAGCGTGGTGATCTCCTTGGTGCCCTGGCTGACGCCCTGGAACCCCGCCACGATCACGATGTGGCCGGCGTCGAGCGCGCCCTGGATGCGGCCCGGCGTGACGTCGATGATCCGCGCCTTGCCGTGCGTGTCGTCGGTGATCACCCCGGCCTGCGAGCCGGTGAAGCTGCGCGCGGAGTCGCCCAGGTTGGCGATGGCCATGCTCACCAGCGCCATCGACATCCGCTCGCCGGCGGTGAGCAGCATGTCCATCTCGCGCTCGGGCGGCGCGGGGCTGACCTCGCTGGCGAGATCGAGCAGCTCGTCGGTCGTGTCGCCCATCGCCGAGACCACGACGCACACCGAGTTGCCGGCCTTGCGGGTGTCGACGATCCGGCGGGCGACACGCTTGATGCTGTCGGCGTCGGACAGGGACGACCCGCCGTACTTCTGGACGATCAGACTCACGGTTCACTCTCGCTGCTGCGGCTGGCGGAGCCTCCAGTCTACGAAGCGTCCACCGGCCAAGACGCCTCGCCCACATGCCGAACCCGCCGTACGCCCGCGCTGGTCGAGTAGCCGCGAGGCGCTAGCCGAGCGGCGTATCGAGACCGCCCGGCGTCAGCACCGTCCACGGCAGGTCGAGCAGGCGCTGGCGCGCCCACCGCGCCGGCGCGCGCTGCACGAGCGAACCGACCAGCCAGCGACCGCTGGTCGAGAGCACGACGCGCCCGTCGTCGTCGAGCACCAGCACCTGGTCCGAGGGGTCGCCGAGCCGCGGGAGCAGCATCCCCTCCAGCCGCGCGCTCGGCACGTCGGCGCCCACCACACCGACGAACTCGCCGTCGACGTGCACCGGCTCGGTGAGGGTGAGCACGTAGAGGTCGGTGCCGTGCACGTCGACGTAGGGGCCCACCACGTGCCGCCGCCCGGTGCGCAGCGGCACGTCGAACCACTCGGCGGCGAGGTAGTCGTAGAACCCCAGGCTCGAGGGGTTGAGGTCGACCTCGAGCCGGGCCGGGCGCGCGGCCCCGGCCGGCACCTGCCACCACTCCAGCTGCAGCGGCGCGTCGGCCAGCACGTCGGGGGCCAGGATCGCGCCCATCCCGACCGGCACGGCGCCGGGAGCCGCCAGCAGCTCGACCACCGGTTCGCGCAGCGCGGCCACGTCGCTCGCCCGCCACGGCTCGCCGCGCTCCCGGGCCGCGGCGTGGGTGTCGCGCAGGCGGCGGCCCAGCTCGCCGATGGTGCCGAAGACGTCGGCGACGGCCGCGCGGATGACGGCGGCCGCGTCGACGCGTCCGCGACGGCGTACGTCGGTGCCGGGTGCGCGCGTCACGGGCTCACCCGACCTGCTCGCCGGCGTCGCCCGACCGCCCGGCCCGGGTGAGCGCGACGTGGGCGTCGACGAGCCGCCGCGTCAGCACGCCGATCTGACGCTCCACCAGGGCGCGTGCCCGCTCCCCGTCCCGCTCGCGCATGGCCGCGACCGTCGCCCGGTGCGCCCGCAGGTCGGTGCGCAGCTGGCCCGGGGAGCGGCTGACGCCCCAGGCGACCTGGCCGAGCTCGGTCTGCAGCTCGATCTCCTGCATGGCGAGGCGCACCGACTGGGCGGCCGAGGCCAGCGCGATGTGGAAGCGCCCCTCGGCGCGCAGCTGGGCGGTGGCGGTCTCGGCCTGCCCGACCCGGTCGATGAGCTCCTCGAGCCGGTCGAGCTGGGCGTCGCTCGCGCGCGCCGCCCCCAGCCGGGCCGCGGTGCCCGACACCGCGGCCCGCACGTCGCCGAGCTCGCGCAGGTCGGCCGTGCCGAGCTCCTCGAGGCGGCCCCGGGCCAGCTCGGCCAGGGCGGTCTCGTCGGCCCGCACGAAGTTGCCGCCGCCCCGCCCGCGCCGGGTGTCGACGAGCCCGCGCGAGCGCAGCTCGGCCAGGGCCTCGCGCAGGGTGACCGTCGCGACACCCAGCGACTCGGCCAGCCGCGCCTCCGACGGCAGCCGCTCGCCGTCCTCGACGATGCCGAGCGCGATCGCGCTGCCGAGGCGTCGCACGACCGCGGCGCTGCGTCCGGCCCCGTCGTCGAGCGGGCCGAACACCGCCTTGCGGGCATCGCCGATCGGGACGCGCACCCGGTCTCCTTCCGTCGCCTGGCGAGGCTAGCCCCGCCCACCGGCCACCGCGCCGGCCGATCTGGACGAACCGCTTGCCCCTAGACCTATGGTCCCATATGTTTTCAAGGGTTCGTGATCTGCATCACACGCACAAGGGAGTGCCGATGACCCAGATCCAGCCCCGCCCCGGCGGCGACGCGCTCGATGCGCCGTTCACGCCCGGCATGCGCGACCAGGACCCGGCGCTGGCCGAGATGCCCGACACCGTGGCCGGTCCCGAACCGGTCGACCTGCCCGACCCGCGCACCCGCGAGTTCGTCGAGGAGTGGCACAACGCGTCGTACAACTGCTTCTCCTCGGGCCACAAGTTCTGCCGCGAGGTCTGCCCGGTCATGCAGGTGACGCGCAACGAGTCGTGGACCCCGACCGCCTTCCACGCCAACGTCGTGGCGATGGAGAAGGGCGAGCTCGAGGTCGCCGACGTCGCGTCCGACTACGTCAACTGCACGCAGTGCGGCGCGTGCGAGCTGCGTTGTCCCAACACGCTTTTCACCGGCGACTTCTATCGCTTCCGCACCCGCACGGTCGACGTGGTCAAGGCCGTGCGCGCGCTCGCCGTCGACGAGGGGGTGCACCAGCCCGAGTGGCGCAGCTGGAACGCCCGCACCGACGAGCGCACCCACGAGCCGGTGCTCGGGGCCGAGGGGGTCAGCCAGGACAAGGTGCGCGACTGGGCCGACGGCCTCGACATCCCGATCGGCGGCGACACGATCCTGTTCGTCGACTGCGAGGCGGCGTTCTACCGCACGTCGGTCCCGCGGGCGGTCGCGCAGATCCTGCAGCAGGCCGGGGTCGAGTTCGGGCTGATGGGCGAGCAGTGGTGCTGCGGCGGCCCGGCCGCCGAGATGGGTTACGTCGACCAGGCCAAGCGGTTCGCCCAGCACAACCTCGACAACTGGCGCTCCACCGGCACCACGCGCGTGCTCGTGCTCGACCCGCACGACTACATCAGCTTCACCGAGGACTACCCGAAGTACTTCGGCGACGACTACGACATCGAGGTGGTGCTCGTCGTCGAGCTGTTCGCCGAGCTGATCCGCGAGGGCCGGCTCACGCCGAGCGTCCCTGTGGAGCGCACGATCACGTACCACGACCCGTGCCGGCTCAACAAGCGCAAGGGCATCTGGGCCGAGCCCCGCGAGATCCTGCGCTCGATCCCGGGGCTGTCGTTCGAGGACGTCGACCGGGTGACCCAGTGGTCGTACTGCTCCGGCGGGGGCGGCGGGCTGCCGATCGAGAAGCCCGAGCTCACCGCGGCGATCAGCGCCTCGCGCATCGAGAAGGCCAAGGCGCTCGACGCGCCGGTCGACACGCTGGTCAGCGCCTGCCCGTGGTCGGAGCGGCCGCTCACCGCCGCGGGCGAGGCCGAGGCGATCGACGTGGTCGACATCCACGAGCTGCTCGCCGAGTCGCTCGGCATCACCGTCGGCGGCAGCCGGGGGGCCGACCGATGACCCTCACGCCCGAGCGGCTCAGCACCGACCAGGTCGACACCGTCGCCGACCGGCTGCGCACGGTGCTGCGCGAGGACCAGGTGCTCACCTCCAAGACCGACCGGCTCAACCGCGCTCGGGTGCCCGCCCCGTTCCCCGTGCACCGCTGGCGCGAGCGGCTGCCCGACCTGGCGGTGCTGCCCGAGTCCACCGACGAGGTGGCGGCCGTGGTGCGCATCGCCAACGAGCTGCGCGTGCCCGTGGTCCCGCGCGACGGGGGCACCGGGCTCACCGACGGAGCCGTCCCGCTGCACGGCGGGATCGTGGTCGACGTCAAGCGCCTCAACCAGGTGCACGAGCTCGACCTGGACAACCGCACCGTCACCGTCGGCACCGGCATCAACATGCTCAAGCTCAACGAGCAGCTCGGCAGGCACGGCCTCATCTATCCCGACGACCCCGCGTCCTACCCCTGCTCGCTCGTCGGCGGGCGCATCGGCACCTCCGGCTGGTCGCTGGTCGGGTCGCGCTACGGCCACACCCGCGACCTGGTGCTCTCCTTCGACCACGTGCTGCCGACCGGTGACGTGATCCACGTCGGCGACGGCATCGGTCGCAAGATCTCCAAGTCCTCCAGCGGCTACCAGCTCAAGCACCTGTTCATGGGCCACCAGGGCACCCTCGGCATCGCCACCCGGGCCACGCTGAAGCTCTACCCCAAGCCCGAGGCGGAGCTGTCGCCGTTCTGGGCGTTCGACAACTACGACGACGCCTACCGCTGTGTCGGCGCGCTCGCCCGCGCCGGGGTCGCCACCTTCGCCGGCGCCGTGCTGTTCGACGAGTACAAGGTGGCCTACCTGCGGCGGGACGACGAGGCGTACATCCCGCAACCGTCCGACGTGCGCGCGCTCGTCTGCGCGGTGATGTACGGCTACGAGGACGAGGTGCGCCCGGCCGGTCGGCGGCTGTTCCGGATCGCGAAGGAGCACGGCGCGCGCTACCTCGGCGACGAGATCTCCGAGGGCGACTGGGCCGCCCGGCACGACCGCTACGCCACCCCGCTGCACGGGCGGACCAAGGCCGGCCAGGTCGTCCCGATGTCGTGGCACTGCGAGGACGCCGCGGTCAACTACACCCAGCTGCCCGCCGTGTCGCAGGCCTGGCACGCGATCATCGCCGACCTGCGGCGCAAGACCGACGTGTTCGACGACTGGGGGATGTTCGCCTACACCTCCGCCGACACCGGCGTCGACTACCTCACCGAGATCGACGTGGGCATCTGGGAGCAGCGCCTCGACGACGAGGCGTGGGCCCTGTGGGTGCAGGCCAAGCGCGACATCGCGCGCGCCGCGCTCGAGCACGGCGGCTCGATCAGCGCCTGCCACGGCTCCTGCCGCGAAGGGGAGGTCGACCTGGTGCCGAGCGAGCTCGGCCGTGGCTTCGAGGTGATGCTCGACCTGAAGCAGATGCTCGACCCGCACAACGTGATGAACCCGGGGAAGTACCACCTCGACCTCGCCTACGCCGGCGACGCCGAGGCCGCGCTGCAGCAGCTGCGCGACACCTGATCGCCTCATCGAGAGGAGAGCGCGATGACCGAGGAGACCCCCGCCGGCCCGGTCCCCACCCCGGGGCGCTACGTGCGCGCCGAGCAGGTGACCCCGCCGCCCGCCCGCGCGGTCAGCGACGTGGCCGTGACGACCTACGAGGACCTGTTCGAGGTCGACCCGCGGCTGATGGAGCGCTGGGTGCTGCAGCAGGAGTTCCCCAACTGGGACTCGCTGCGCATCATGAACGCCCGGCACGACCACCTGGCCTGGATGCACCGGCACTTCGCCGACCGGGTCGTCACCGGGTCCGAGCTGCTCGACGAGGTCGAGGCGAGCTCGACCGACCAGCCCGACGACGGCGTACGCCCGTCGTGACCGACCGCACCGCCGACCCCTCGGCGTCCGAGCAGGAGAGCGACGACGCCGCGCTCGCGCGGCTCGGTTACACCTCGGAGTTCCGGCGCGAGATGTCGCCGTGGGCCAACTTCGCCCTGGGCTTCACCTACCTGTCCCCCGTCGTCGGCATCTACACGCTGTTCGCGGTGTCGCTCGCCACCGGCGGGCCGCCGATGTTCTGGTCGCTGGTCATCGTCGGCGTCGGGCAGTTCCTCGTCGCGCTGATCTTCGGCGAGATCGTCTCGCAGTACCCCGTCGCCGGCGGCGTCTACCCGTGGGCGAGGCGGCTGTGGGGCAGGCGCTGGGCGTGGCTGACCGGGTGGGTCTACATGTTCGCGCTGCTCGCCACGATCGCCGGCGTCGCCTACGGCGCCGGGCCCTACCTCGGGCAGCTGCTCGACTTCACGCCCGGCACCGGCACCACCATCACCTGCGCGCTGATCCTGCTCGCGCTCGCCTTCGCCATCAACATGATGGGCACCCGGTGGCTGGGGTACGCCGCGATCATCGGCTTCTCCGCCGAGCTGCTCGGGGCGCTGGTGGTGGGCGGCTGGCTGCTGCTCAGCGAGCGGCACCACGGCCTCGGCGTGCTGTTCGACAGCTTCGGCGCCGGCTCGGAGGGTTCCTACCTGTCGGCGTTCCTCGCCGCCGGCCTCATCGGGATCTTCCAGTACTACGGGTTCGAGGCGTGCGGCGACGTGGCCGAGGAGGTGCCCGACCCCACCCGCCGCATCCCCAAGGCGATGCGAATGGCGATCTACGTCGGTGGCGCCGCGGCGATGTTCGTCTGCCTGTCGCTGATCCTCGCGGTCGAGGACTACGCCGCCGTCATCGGCGGGGACGACCCCGACCCGGTCACCACGATCCTCAACCA
This sequence comes from Barrientosiimonas humi, assembly GCF_006716095.1. NCBI lineage: Bacteria > Bacillati > Actinomycetota > Actinomycetes > Micrococcales > Dermacoccaceae > Barrientosiimonas > Barrientosiimonas humi. The sequence continues at coordinate 202,558 of NZ_VFOK01000002.1, read as the reverse complement.
GGCGTTCGGCGTCACCGGCACCCGCGTCGTGCTCGCCGTCGTGCTGCTGTCGTTCCTGTCCTGCGTGCTCAGCCTGATGGCCGCCGCCAGCCGGCTGATGTACTCCTACGCCCGCGACGGCATGATCGTCGGCTCGTCGGTGCTTCGCCGGTTCCTCCCGCGCCAGCACGTGCCGCCCTACGCCATGGTCGTCGCGACGCTGGTGCCCGCGGTGATCGTGCTGACGTCGGCGCTGTCGACCGACGCGCTGACCAAGATCATCTCGTTCGCGACCCTGGGCATCTACCTCGGTTTCCAGATGGTCGTGCTGGCCGCGCTGCGCGCCCGGCTGCGCGGCTGGCAGCCGTCCGGACCGTTCCGGCTCGGCGCCTGGGGGCTGCCGATCAACGCGCTGGCACTGGCGTACGGCGTGCTCGCGATGCTCAACATCGCCTGGCCGCGCACGCCCGACGTCGCCTGGTACGACAACTACGTGGTGGCGCTCGGCGCCGCCGTCGTCGTCGGGCTCGGCCTGCTCTACCTGTTCCTCGGCCGGCCCGACCTGCGCAGCGACGCCCCCGCGGGCGACGCCATCCCCACCGCGAGCGCCCGCGTCGCCGCGGGCACGGCACCACCCACCCCACCCACGAAGGACTGACCGATGAAGTTCAGCTACGTGATGCTGCCCGACTACCCGCTCACCGACTCCCTCGCCTCGATCAAGCTCGCCGACGAGCTCGGCTTCCACGCCGTCTACGCCGCCGACGAGACCTGGCACAAGGACCTGTGGCTGCTGTTCGCGGCGGCCGCGGCGCAGACCGAGAACATCCGCATGGGGCCGTCGGTGTCGTCGGTGGTGCTGCGCGAGCCGAGCCTCATCGCGCAGGCCACCGCCACGCTCGACGAGCTCACCGGCGGGCGCGCCGAGGTCGTGCTGTCCTCGGGCAACTTCGGCCTGCTCGCGCAGTACGGCATGGACTGGTCCAAGCAGAAGCCGCTGACCCGGGTGAAGGAGGCCGTGCACGTGATCCGGACGCTCCTCGACGAGGGCGCGATCACGTACGACGGGGAGTTCTACGACTACGAGGGGCTGTTCACCTTCGCCCGGCCGGTGGCCGAGCGGGTGCCGGTGAAGATGGGCGCGATGCGCGGGCCGAAGTCGTTCGAGGCCGCCGCCGAGTTCTCCGACGGCTGCCACCACGCGCTGTCCTACACCAAGGAGGCCTACGACTACATGGTCGAGCACATGACCATCGGGGCCGAGCGGGCCGGCAAGAACGTGCAGGACCTCGACATCGGCGCGTGGGTGGTGTTCGCGACCGGCGACGACTCCGCGATCGCCAAGGACGCCGCGCGCTCGATGGTCGGGCTCTACGCCTCCTCGATGCCCGACGAGCAGCTGCAGCGCAACGGCATCGACCCGGCCGCGATGAAGCCGATCGTCGAGCGCCTCGGCGCCGGCGACCTGGCCGGCTCGATCGACGCGACAACCCCCGAGATCGGCGAGACCCTGTCGGTCGCCGGCAGCCCGAAGGAGTGCGTCGAGAAGCTGAAGGTCATCGAGTCGGCGGGCGTGAACCACGCGATCCTGGCCGTCACCGACGCCACCCTGGTGAAGACCTTCATGGGCCGCGACATCGACGGCGTCGCCGACGTCGACACGCAGCTGCGGATGGTGGCCGAGCAGATCATGCCGGAGTTCGCCTGACGCGACGCTCGGCCGTCCCGGCGGGTCAGGGGTGCAGGGCGTCGAACTCCGCCTCGGCGACGGTGTCCTCGTCGGCGTCGAGGCGCAGGTGGCCGAGGATCGTCTGCAGCACGCGCAGCGCGGCCGAGGACCGGGTGCCCCAGTCGGACAGGTAGCCGAACTGCCACCACCACATCGCCTCGACCGGGCGGCCGCGGTCGTGGTGGGCGAGGCCGTGCTCGAGGCTCGCGACGATCGTGGCGAGGTCGTCGGACAGCGCCGCGCGCGACAGCTCCAGCGAGGTGAGCGGGTCGACGACGTCGGAGTAGTCGTCGATGCCCTCGAGCAGGTTGGCCAGCGACACCCGCAGCGCGTCCTGGTCGGACTCCGGGCCGGGGTCGGGCTCGAAGCGCTCGTCGGGCACGACGTCCTGGATCGCGCCGAGCCGCGCGCCGGTCACCTGCAGCTGGGCGACCAGCAGCAGGAGCAGCGGGATCGCCGTGTCGGGGGCTGCACCCGCGGCGAGCTCACGCACCGCGGCGGTGAAGCTGCGCACGTCGGCCGCGGTCTCGGCGGCCAGCGCCCCGAGGTCGTCGGGCTGCTGCTCAGGCATGCATCATCCGCCTTCCTTCGAACGCCCGCCCGAGGGTCACCTCGTCGGCGTACTCCAGGTCACCGCCCACCGGCAGGCCCGAGGCGAGCCGGCTCACGGTGAGCCCCATCGGCCCGACCAGGCGGTTGAGGTACGACGCCGTCGCCTCTCCCGTCAGGTTCGGGTTGGTCGCGATGATCAGCTCGGTGATGCGCCCGTCGGACAGCCGCGACACCAGCTCGGTGATGCGCAGGTCGTCGGGGCCCACGCCGTCGATCGGGCTGATCGCGCCGCCGAGCACGTGGTAGCGGCCCTTGAACTCGTGGGTGCGCTCGATCGCGTTGACGTCCTTGGGGTCCTCGACCACGCACAGCTGGGTGTCGCCCCGCTGCGGGTCGAGGCAGATGCGGCAGCGCTCGCCCTCGGCCACGTTGAAGCACAGCTCGCAGAAGCGCACCTTCTCGCGCACGACGGTGAGCACCTCGGTGAGCCGCTGCACGTCGTCGCGGTCGGCCTGCAGCAGGTGGAAGGCGATGCGCTGGGCACCGCGCGGCCCGATGCCGGGCAGCCGGGTCAGCTCGTCGATGAGGTCCTGGACCACGCCTTCGTACACGGCCCCGAGCCTACGTCCTCGGGCCGACGCTCGCCGTCGCGGCGCGGGCGGTCACTGCGCGGGAGGGTGCTCGTTGTAGCCGTCGGCGAGCGGCTGCCCGGTCAGCTCGTGGATGGCCGCCATGACCTGGTCGGTGACCTCGCGCCGGGCCCGCCCGGCGGGGACGCCGGCGTACGCCTCGGTGAAGTGCATCGGTTCGCCGAACCGGACCGTGGCGTGGGCGCGCTGGAAGCGGTTGGAGCCGACCGGCTGGATGTCCTGGGTGCCCTGCAGCCCGACGGGGACCACCGGCACGCCGGCCTCGAGCGCGAGGTAGGCGACGCCCGTGCGGCCGCGGTAGAGCCGACCGTCGCGCGAGCGGGTGCCCTCGGGGTAGATGCCGAACGCCTTGCCCTCGCTGAGCACCTCCAGGGCGATCTCGAGCGAGCGCTGCGCGGCGCGGGTGTCGTCGCGCTCGACGGGGATCATGCCCATCGAGGTCATCCAGGCACGCATCGCGGCGCCCTTGAGCCCGGTGCCGGTGAAGTAGTCGGCCTTGGCCAGGAAGAACACCTGCCGCGGCGCGCACGCGGGGATGACGATGCTGTCGACGAACGACAGGTGGTTGCTCGCGAGGATCACACCGCCGGTGCGCGGCACGTTGCGGGTGCCCTCGACGGTGGGCCGCCAGACCGCGCGCAAGGACGGGGCGAGCACCTTGCGGGAGGTCAGGTAGAGCACGGACTCACGATAGTGCGGCGCTCAGTCCTCTTCCTCGGCAATGACCGTTCCGCCGAGGACGCTCTGGATGACGGGTACGCCCACCGCACCCGCGTCCTCGACGCTCTCGTCGTCGTAGGTGGCGGCGCTGTCGTCGGCGCCGGGCCGGCGCGGGTCGGCCGCCGCGGCGGCCTGGGCCTTGGCGGCCGCCTCGGCCCGGCGGCGCGGCGAGGGCTGCGAGGCGGCGTCGGGCTGAGCACCTGGCGTGGGCTGTGCATCCGGCGCGGGTGCCGGGGCGCCGGACGCCGGGCCGGGGCCGTCGGGCCCCGCGTCGTCGTCGGGCTGCGGGGGCCGGGTGCGGGTCGTCTCGGGCGAGGCTCCCGGCGGCGAGGGCGCAGGCTGCACGTCCTCCCGACGCGCCGTCTCGGCCATCGACGGGCCGGTGGTCGGCGATGCCGGTGCAGGAGCCGACGGCTCGCCGGCGGAGCGGCCCTGCTCGGGGCCGCCCGGTGCACCGGGTGCCGGGGCGTCGCCTGCGCCGTCGCCCTCGTCGGTCGTCCACGCGGGCGGCGCGGCTGACGGAGAGCTCCAGCTGTCGCGGGAGTCGGCGTCCCAACCACCGGGGGCGGGCGCCTGGCGCGGCGGCTGCGGACCACCCGGGCCACCGCCGGCCCCACCGGGACCGCCGCCCCGGCCGCCAGCGCCGGGACCATCGTTCGGGCCGGCCGGACCACCGCCCGGGCCGGAGCGACCCTGCGCCCCGGAGGGCGCGGAGCCGCCGGCCGACGGTCCGCTGCCGCCCTGGTCGGGACCGCCTGGGGCGCCGCCGCCACCGTGCGGCCCGGCGCCCGGGCTGCCACCACCCTGGTCGCCACCGCCCCACGGCTGCTCGGGGCCGCCACCGAAGCCGCCGCTGGAGCCGGCCGGTCCGCCGTCACCCGGGGCCGGGCGCCCCTGCGGCGGCGGACCGTCGTGCACGGTCACCTCGATGCGGCAGTCGACCCCGATGCCCTCGATCAGCGCCTGCCGCACCACCTCCGGGTGCTGCCCGCGCCGGAAGGCGTCGGTGAGGCCCTGGGTGCTGGTGCCGAGCAGCAGCCGCTGGCCGTCGTAGTCGAGCACCTGGGCGTGCTGGCTCAGCAGCGTCCAGGTGACCCGCTTGATCTTGAAGATCCGGTCGAGCACGTCGGGCCAGGCGCGGCGGATCGCGTCGGTGTCGATCGAGCCCGGGGTCCGCTGCGGCGCGGCGGCCGGGGCCGGCTCTCCCGAGGCCGAGTCGTCCCGGCCACCCGAGTCGCCCTGACCGCCCGGGCCGCCCGACCCGGTCGGTGCGCTCGGCTCCGGCGACCGGGAGGCGTCGCGGGAGGTCCCGCTCGGCCCCTGCTCGTCGGAGGCGGGGCGCCCCTGCCCCTGAGCCGGCTCGCCCGGACGGTCTGAGGCCGCCTCGTGATCCGGCCGTGCGGGTCGCTCGGACGAGGCGGGCTCGACCGGCCCGTCGTCCGGCCAGCCACCCGGCTCGGGCGAGGGTGCCTGCGCACCCGACTCCCGACGTACGTCCTCGCCGGGCTCGGTCTGTGCCGGCGCCGGTGGTCTCGATACGGCGGCTCGTTCCTCGCCGCCTACTCGACCAGCGTGATCGCCAACGGCTCGTTCCTCGCCGCCTACTCGACCAGCGTGATCGCCAACGGCTCGTTCCTCGCCGCCTACTCGACCAGCGTGATCCCCGCCGGCTCGACCAACGTGATCGCCGCCAACCCGACCAGCATGCTCGCCACCACCCAGGTCCAGGCGGCGCTCGAGCCGGTCGAGGCGGGCGGCGTACCCCTGCTCGCCGGAGGCGGCGGGGAGCAGGATGCGGGCCGCGATGAGCTCCAGCTGCAGGCGGGGCGCGGTCGCGCCGGTCATCTCGGTGAGGCCGGCGTTGGCGATGTCGGCCGCGCGGGACAGCGTGCCGGGGCCGAACGCCGCGGCCTGCTGCCGCATGCGCTCCAGCTGGTCCTCGGGCACGTGCCGCAGCACCTGGGCCGCGCCGTCGGCCACCGCCGAGACGACGATCAGGTCGCGCAGCCGCTCCAGCAGGTCCTCGACGAACCGGCGCGGGTCGTGACCCGACTCGACGACCTTGTCGATCTGCCGGAACACCGCCGCGGCGTCGTGGGCGACGAAGGCGTCGATGATCGCGTCGAGCAGCTCACCGTCGGTGAAGCCGAGCAGCGCGGCCGCGCCGGCGTACGTCAGCCCCTCCTCGCCCGACCCGGCGATGAGCTGGTCGAGCACCGACAGCGAGTCACGCGCGGAGCCGCCGCCGGCGCGCGTGACGAACGACAGCACGCCCGGCTCGACCGGCACGCCCTCCGCGTCGCAGAGGGTCTGCAGGTAGTCGCCGAGCAGACCGGGCGGCAGCAGCCGGAACGGGTAGTGGTGGGTGCGCGAGCGGATCGTGCCGATGACCTTCTCGGGCTCGGTCGTCGCGAAGACGAACTTCACGTGCTCGGGCGGCTCCTCGACGATCTTGAGCAGGGCGTTGAAGCCCTGCGGCGTGACCATGTGGGCCTCGTCGATGATGTAGATCTTGTAGCGGCTCTGCGCCGGGCCGTAGGACGCCCGCTCGCGCAGGTCACGCGCGTCGTCGACACCGCCGTGGCTGGCCGCGTCGATCTCGATGACGTCGACCGACCCCGACCCGCCGCGCGCCAGCGCCACGCACGACTCGCACTCGCCGCACGGGGTCGGCGTCGGCCCCTTCGCGCAGTTGAGGCAGCGCGCCAGGATGCGCGCGCTGGTCGTCTTGCCGCACCCGCGCGGGCCGCTGAACAGGTAGGCGTGGCCGATGCGGCCCGACCGCAGCGCCTGCATCAGCGGCTCGGTGACGTGCTCCTGGCCGATGACGTCCTGGAACGTCTCGGGGCGGTAGCGGCGATAGAGGGCGGTGCTCACGCAAGGACGATAACCGGGCCCGGTGACACCCGTCCCGTGCCGGTCCACAGGCACGCAAGGACCCCCCACGCACCCGGAAGAGCTCACCTACCCTTGCTGCATTCCTGCCCTGGGGGAGTTCGGAGAGGTACCGCCACGTGAGGGGCCGGCGCCTACTGTACGTCCTCAGCAGCCGGGCGGACGACTCGGCTTCGGGGTCGGCGGCGGGGTGGCCTGGGCCTCGGGCACCAGCTGGGAGTACTTGTTGCCGAGGGCGACGTCGACGTCGGTGCCCTCGCGGCCGTCCTGCACCAGGCGGGCGCCCTTGAACTGCAGCGCCACCCGCCGCGCGTTGGGCTCGCCGCGCTCGCCGTGCCGGATGAGCGCCACGTCGTCGGGCAGGAAGCTCTTGCTCGGGTCGTTGCCGTTGCTCAGCACCGTGAAGCCGCGCGCCTCGAGCTGCTTGGACACCTCGCCGGACAGCCCCGAGCGGTAGGTCGTGTTGTAGACGTTGACCTTCACCTGCGAGGGCGGCGGCGGCGGGACCGGCACCAGCGCGAACGAGTCGCCGAGCACCAGGTCGACCGTGGGGTCGGTGCGGTCGTCCTCGACCAGCACCGGGTTCTGCACCTGGGTGGCGACGGTGAGGGCGATCTGCCGGCCGCTCTTGCCGTAGCGGATCTCGGCGGCCTTGGGCGCCGGGCGGTCGTCCATCACCGACTGGTTGGAGACCTCGAGCACCTTGAAGCCGCGCCAGCCGAGGAGCTTCGAGGTCTGCGCGGCCAGGCCGCCCTTGGAGCTGGCGTTGACGACGTTGAGATAGATCGTGCTCGGCGCGATCTTGGCGGTGGGCGCCGGCACCTCGGCCGGGCAGGTCTTGGTCGGGGTCGGCTGCCGGCCCTCGGCGCTGCCGCCGCACCCGGCGAGCAACGACGCCGCGAGCACCGCTCCCACCAGCGGCGTGATCTTGCGCAGACCGCCCTGCATGTCCCTCAACCCTGTCTGTCGCGTCGAACCGGTCTCCAGTGTGACCCCGATCGGCAACATCGTGATGAGCCGCCAGTCACGATTGTGTGACGAGTGCTCGGGCCTGCAGGTTGCCACGCCGACCTGTGCGCGACAACACAGGTTTCCGTGCGTGGACGCGGGCGTCGGGCTCCCTCGGGAACGCGAGACGACAACGCCCCCGGTCGCAAGCTCCCGGGGGCGGATCGTCTGGCGGAGGATGCGGGAACCGTCGCGGTCTCCCGCGCTCGTCCCTCGCTCGGGCGAGCCGCTCCTCCCGGCATCCCGCACCTGCGCCGAACGCGAAAGGGACCGGTCGCAAGCTCCCGGTCCCATCGCGTGCTGGCGGAGGATGCGGGATTTGAACCCGCGAGGGGTTTCATCCCCAACACGATTTCCAATCGTGCGCACTAGGCCACTATGCGAATCCTCCAGGCGGCGGACAGGCTACCCGAGGGAGGGGCGCGGCTCTAAATCGCGCGCCCGCTCGCGCTGAGTGGTCACGTGTCGCTGGTGTCCGGGGGCGAGCACCCGCAACGTGTGACCACTCAGTGGCAGAGCCGGTTCAGCGGCGGCGCTTCGCGGTGCCGAAGATGCTGCGGGTGATCTCGCGGCCGATGACGGTGCCGGCCGAGCGCAGCGCCGAGCGGAACGCGCTGGACTTCACCACCTGCTCGACCAGGCCCGGGTCGTCCGCCTTGGCCGGCTCGGCGGGCGGCTGCCCGGCCGGGGCCGGCGCGCCCTGCCCCGCCGGCGCACCGTCCGCCGGCGCCGCCTGCTGCCCGGCCTGCGCCCCCTGCCCCGCTGCGCCACCGAGCTTGCCGGCGAGCTTCTCGTACGCCGACTCACGGTCCAGCGGCTGCGCGTACTTCGGCGCGAGCGGCGAGGCGGCGATCGCCGCGTCGACCGTCGCCTCGGGCGAGGGCGCCATGAGCGACTGCGGCGCGATCATCCGCGTCCACGCGACCGGGGTGGGCGCACCCTCCTCGGACAGGACGGTGACCACGGCCTCGCCGGTGCCGAGCTCGGTGAGCAGCTTCTCGAGGTCGTACGCCGTCGTGGGGTAGGTGCGCACGGTCGCCTTGAGCGCCTTGGCGTCGTCGGGGGTGAACGCGCGCAGCGCGTGCTGCACCCGGTTGCCGAGCTGGGCCAGCACCCCCTCGGGCACGTCCTTGGGCGTCTGGGTGACGAAGAAGACGCCGACGCCCTTGGAGCGGATGAGCCGCACGGTCTGCTCGATGGAGTCCAGGAACGGCTTGGAGGCGTCCTTGAACAGCAGGTGCGCCTCGTCGAAGAAGAACACCAGCTTGGGCTTCTCGGGGTCGCCGACCTCGGGCAGGTCGTCGAACAGGTCGGCGAGCAGCCACATGAGGAAGGTGGAGAACAGCTGCGGCTTGTCCTTGACCGCCGGCAGCTCCAGGCAGGAGATCACGCCCTTGCCGTCGGGCCCGGTGCGCAGCAGGTCGGCGGTGTCGAACTCCGGCTCGCCGAAGAACGCGTCGGCGCCCTGGTCGGCGAACGCGATGAGCTGGCGCAGGATCACGCCGGCGGTCGCGCTGGACAGGCCGCCGAGGGCCTTCAGGTCGGCCTTGCCCTCGTCGGAGGTGAGGAACTGCACGACGGCGCGCAGGTCCTTCAGGTCCAGCAGCGCCAGGCCGTTCTTGTCGGCGTAGTGGAACACCAGGCCGAGGCTGGACTCCTGGGTGGCGTTGAGGCCGAGCACCTTGCTCAGCAGCGTGGGGCCGAAGGAGGTGATGGTCGCCCGGATCGGGACGCCCTTGCCCTGGCCGCCGAGCGACAAGAACTCCACGGGGTACGCCGTCGGCGCCCAGTCCTGCCCGACCTCCTTCGCGCGGGCCGAGACCTTGTCGTTGCCCTCCCCGGCCGTGGCCAGGCCCGAGAGGTCGCCCTTGATGTCGGCGAGGAAGACCGGCACGCCCTGCCCGGCGAGCTGCTCGGCCATGAGCTGGAGCGTCTTGGTCTTGCCGGTGCCGGTGGCGCCGGCCACCAGGCCGTGCCGGTTCATCGAGGCCAGCGGCAGGCGTACCTGCGCGCTGGCGTCGGCCGTCCCGTCGACGACCGCCGCTCCGAGGGTCAGCGCACCGCCCTCGAACGTGTAGCCGGTCTTGATCTGCTCGAGTTGGCTGCTCGCGTCGGTCACAGGGCGACGATAGCCGCCACTGCGCGCGGCACGGGGCGTGCGCACGGGAGCGCCAACTACAGTGGCCGCCGTGATCTTCAAGGCTGTCGGCGAGGGGCGCCCGTACCCCGACCACGGTCGAACGACCCCGCGCGACTGGAGCCCCGTCGCGCCGCGGATGGTCCGCCTGGACGAGCTGATCACGACCAAGCGCACCCTCGACCTGGACCGGGTGCTCGACGAGGACTCCACCTTCTTCGGCGACCTGTTCGCCCACGTCGTGGAGTGGCAGGGCGACCTCTACCTCGAGGACGGTCTGCACCGCGCGCTGCGCGCGGCCCTGGAGCAGCGGCCGGTCATCCACGCACGGGTGCTGGCGCTGTGAGCCACGGACGTCCCCCGATGTCGGGGCTGGAGCGGGCGCGGCGGCGTCGCCGGCGGCGCTCGGTGACGGTGCTGATCGTCGCGGCGCTGCTGGTGCTGGGCGGCTTCGCGTACGCCCTCGCCTACTGGACCGGCATGGCCGGCGGCGGCAGCACCGAGGCGAGCCCCACCTGCACCCCGTCGCCGACGACGACCCCGCCGGAGTCGCGGTTCACCGTCAACGTCTACAACTCCTCGACCCGCTCGGGCGAGGCCGACAACTTCTCCGACGCGCTGAAGTCGCGCGACTTCACGGTCGGCGCCGTCGGCAACGACCCGTACAAGAAGAAGCTGTCCGGCGTCGGCGAGATCCGGTACGGCACGGCCGGCCAGGCGTACGCCGAGCGGTTCCTCAAGCCGCTGCTGCCCGGCGCGACGATGACCCAGGACGGGCGCACCGGCACCAGCGTCGACGTCGCGATCGGCGAGCAGTTCCCGACCGTGCCGAGCCGCTCGGCGACCCCGACCCCCAGCGCGAGCTGCTGATGCGCATCGTCTCCCTGCTCCCCTCGGCCACCGAGATCCTGCACGCCGTCGGCGCCGGGGAGCAGGTCGTCGGCGTGACCTTCGAGTGCGACAGCCCGCCGCACGCCCGCGAGGCCGCGCGCATCGTGTCCACCTCCGCGCTGCCCGAGGGGCTCACGCCGGCCGAGATCGACGCGGCCGTGCGCCGGCTCATCGGAGCCGGTGAGGACATCTACCGCCTCGACCGGTCCGCGCTGCGCGGCCTCGCCGCCGACCTGGTGGTCACCCAGGACCTGTGCGCGGTGTGCGCGGTCGACGTCGAGGAGGTGCACGACGCGCTCGACTTCCTCGGCTGCACCGCCGACGTGCTGACCGCCGACCCGCACCGCCTCGACGAGGTGTGGGAGTCGGTGACGACCATCGCCGCCGCCGCGGGGCGGCGCTCCGAGGGCGAGCGGCTCACCGCCGCGCTGCGCACCCGCACCGCCGCCGTCGCCGAGTCGGTGGCGGGCCGGCGCCGGCCGGGCTGCATGGTGCTGGAGTGGACCGAGCCGCCGTACGCCCCCGGCCACTGGGTGCCCGAGATGGTCGCGGTCGCGGGCGGGCGCAGCGTGCTCGGCGAGGCGGGCGCCCGGTCGCGCCCGACCAGCTGGCGCAGCGTGGCCGCGGCGGAGCCCGAGGCGATCGTCGTCGCCCCGTGCGGGTTCGACCTGCCGCGGGCCAGCGCTCTCACCGACGAGCTGCTGTCCGGTGACGACCTGCCGCCCGACGTGCCGGTCTGGGCGGTCGACGCCAACGCCTCGTTCGCCCGCCCCGGGCCGCGCCTCGCCGACGGCGTCGAGGCCCTCGCGCGGATCCTGCACCCCGACCTGGGCGAGCCGGATCCGTTGATCGCCAAGCGGATTCGCTAGCCCCACCCATCCCCGCCGCCGGTCCGGTTGGATGGCCGGCATGAGCGAATCCATCGGCCGCAACGCGCAGTCGCGCATCTACCGGCGCGGGGTCCTCGGGCACCGACCGGGCGTCCCGTTCAGCCCGGATCGCTTGCGGGAGAAGGCGGTTCGGGCGATGAGCACCACCGCGAGGGCGTACGTCGACGGCGGCGCGGGCAACGGCGACACCATGCGCGCGAACCGGGCTGCGTTCGACCGGTGGCGCATCGTGCCGCGGATGATGCGCGACACCCGGGAGCGCGACCAGTCGGTGGAGCTGTTCGGGCGCCGGCTGCCGTCACCCTTCCTCACCTGCCCCATCGGCGTGGCCGAGATGGTGCACGGCGAGCACGACCTCGCCGTCGCGCGCGGGGCCCGCGACGCCGGGGTGCCGATGATCGTCTCGACGCAGGTCGGCCAGCACCGAGCAGATCGCGGCGGAGCTGGGCGACCACGAGCGGTGGTTCCAGCTGTACTGGTCCAGCGACGACGCGCTGGTCGAGAGCTTCGTGCGGCGGGCCGAGCGAGCCGGGTGCTCGGCGATCGTCGTGACGCTCGACACCACGCTGCTCGGCTGGCGCACGCAGGACCTCGACCTCGGCTACCTGCCGTTCGCGCGCGGCATGGGGATCGCGCAGTACACCGCCGACCCGGTCTTCCGCGAGCGGGTGGCCGAGCGGGTCGCGAACCCACCGGCCGAACCGGGCGAGCCGCTGCCGCGGCCCCGGCCGGGTGCCGTGCGCTCGCTGGCCACACTGTCGCGGACCTACCCCGGACGCACCGTCGACAACCTGCGCTCGCTGGAGCCGCGGGTCGCCGTCGAGACCTTCCTCGACCTGTTCTCGCGGCAGGACCTCACCTGGGAGAACCTGCAGTGGCTGACGTCACGCACGTCGCTCCCGGTGCTGGTCAAGGGGATCCAGCACCCCGACGACGCCGAGCTCGCGGTCGGGGCCGGCGCGGCCGGGGTGATCGTGTCCAACCACGGCGGTCGCCAGGTCGACGGCGCGGTCGGGTCGCTCGACGCCCTGCCGGCTGTCGTCGAGCGCGTCGGCGGCCGCACCACCGTGCTGTTCGACAGCGGGATCCGTTGCGCCGCAGACGCTTTCAAGGCCTTGGCGCTCGGGGCCGACGCGGTGTGCATCGGCCGGCCGTGGGTGTACGGCCTGGCGCTGGGAGGTGCGGAAGGCGTACGGCAGGTGCTGGAGGGGTTCCGCGCCGAGCTCGACCTCACGATGGCGCTCTCGGGCGTGACGTCGATCGGCGAGATCACCGCCGAGACGCTCGTGCGCGCCGACCCGCGCCCCGCCTGACGCCCCACCGCGGCGACACCCCGAGCAGCCGATTCGGCGCACAGCCCCACCTCAGGTACTCTCTTCGGCGGTGGCGTGTCCGAGCGGCCTAAGGAGAACGCCTCGAAAGCGTTTGTGGGCGCAAGTCCACCGAGGGTTCAAATCCCTCCGCCACCGCCAGCACGAAGCCCCGGGTTCCGCCCGGGGCTTCGTCGTTCTCCGGGTGGGTGTCCACCCGGGCCGCGGTCAGCCGCGGCGGGTCTGCGACGGCAGCTCGCCGAACCGCTCCTGATAGGCCGCGGCGAACCGGCCCAGGTGCGACAGGCCGCTGGCCCGCGCGGCCTCGGTGACCTCGGTCTGGCCGCCGCGCAGCAGCTCGCGGGCGTGGTCGAGGCGCACGTTGCGCAGATAGGTCATGGGCGTGACCTCGAAGCGCTCACGAAAGACCTCCTGCAACCGCCGCACGCTGGTGCCGCCCGCCGCCGCGACGTCGCCCACGGTGAGCGGCGACGCGAAGTGCTGCTCGATGTGGTCGACCGCCCGGCGCAGCGTGCGCGGCATCGCGGGGCTGCCGCCCGTCCGCAGCGCCTCGCTGTAGTTCTGCGGCTGCACGGTCAGCGTCGTGACGGCGAGGGTCCGCACGTAGTGGTCGCGGATGCGCTCGTCGCGCAGCACCGCCGGGTCGTCCAGCTCGGTGAGGATGAGCCGCACCAGCGCCAGCCAGCCGCGGCCGGCCGCGCTGTCCAGGTCGAGCACCGGCTCGAACCGCAGCGGCGCCTCGAGCGGCACCCCCAGCAGCTTCTCCAGCTCCTCCTCGACGACGCGCTGCGACAGCTTCACGCCCACGACCCCGGTCATCGGCTCCCAGTGGTGCAGCGCGTGCTCGCTGCCCGGGTTGTGCACCGACGCGACCGTGCCCTCCACGGGCACGACCAGGTCGCCGGTGGTCGCGAGCAGCCGCCCGCGGTGGGCGAAGTTGATGTGGAAGGCCGTGGTCGACTCCCGCACCGGGATCACCTGCACGTCGCGCCCGGGCTGCACGTAGCCCGCGGTCAGGTCGGGACCGTGCACCGCGTGCAGCACCGCCGGCCCGCCGTGCCGGCCGCGCACCCGCAGCCGCGCGGGGTAGTAGACCGCGTTGAGCCGCTCCCCGAACTCCTCCAGGTCGGTGGTCCGGCTCAGGAGGTGGCGCGAGAGGGGCAGCGGCTCGATGGGCGCCATGCTAAGGACTCACAGCTCGAGCGTCAGGCGTTCGCCGGCGCTGCGCGAGACGCAGATGAACATCGTGTCCATCGCCTCCTGCTCCTGCTCCGTGAGCAGGCTGTCCCGGTGGTCCACGGTGCCGGCGAGCACTCCTGTCTCGCAGGTGCCGCACGTGCCCTCCTGGCACGACGACGGCACGTCCAGCCCGTGCTGGCGCAGCGCCTCCAGCACCGAGCAGCCGGCCGGGACGGCGACGACCTCGCCCGTGCTCTCCAGCTCGACCTCGAAGTCGACGTCGTGCGTCTCGCCGAGGTCCTTCGGTGCGAACCGCTCGACGTGCGGCGTGGGCAGCTCGCGCTCGGCGCACGCCCCCTCCAGCGCGGCCAGCAGCGGCTCCGGCCCGCAGCAGTAGACCCGGGACCCCTCCGGCGCGTCGGCGAGGATGCCGGCGAGATCGAGCAGACCGTGAGTCTCCTGGGGGCACAACGAGATTCGGTCGCCGTAGCGCTCGACCAGCTCGTCGACGTACGCCATCGTCGCCCGGGTGCGCCCGCCGTAGTGCAGGCGCCACGGCACCCCGGCACGCTCGGCGTGGCGGATCATCGGCAGCAGCGGCGTGATGCCGATGCCGCCCGCGACGAACGTGTAGTGCGGCGCCTCGACGAGCCGGAAGTGGTTGCGGGGGCCCTGCACGGTCACCGACTGTCCGGGGACGAGCCGGTCGTGGACGTACGCCGACCCGCCTCTCCCGTCGGGCTCGCGCAGCACCGCGACCCGCCACTCCCCCGGCTCGCTCGGGTCGGAGCACAGGGAGTACTGCCGCGGCCCGACCCCCTCGAGCACGAGGTCGAGGTGGGCACCCGGCGACCAGGCCGGCAGCGGCGACCCGTCGGCGGCCCGCAGCCGCAGCTGCACCACGTCGTCGGTGAGCCTGTCGACCGCCACGATCTCCAGCTGCAGGGTCTGCTCGGGGGCGTCGGTCGTCTGGGTCGTCATCTCGGTCTTCTCGCTCAGCAGCTGGGTCATCGTCGTCACCACCGCACCGGCAGGCCGCGCACGGCGCGGAAGAACCAGCCCTGCACCGACTCGGCCTGCTCCTCGTCCTGGCGCAGGTCGGGGAAGGCGTCGAACAGCTCGTCCAGGGCGATCTCCTCGACGGCCTTGCCGAAGTGGCTGCCGGCGCAGGTGTGCGCGCCGGCGCTGAACGCCAGGTGCGGCTGCGGGGGGCGGGCGATGTCGAACCGGTCGGGGTCGGTCCAGCGCGACTCGTCGCGGTTGGCCGAGCCCATCGAGCAGAACACGATGTCGCCGACGGCGATCGGCTCGCCGGCCACCACCGTGGGCTCGGTCGCGCGCCGGGTGAAGATGCCGATCGGCGCGATCCAGCGCAGCCCCTCCTCGATGGCCTGCGGCAGCAGGCTCCGGTCGCCGCGCACCTGCTCGAGCTGGTCGGGGTTCTGGAACAGGCCGAGCAGGGTGTTGGCCGCCCCGTGCCCGGGCTCCTGCATCGCGCCGAGGAGGACGACGTACAGCGTCGGCCACAGCTGGTCGGCCGTGCGCGGGTTGCCGTTCGTCGCGTCGTGCACCCAGTGCGACATGCTCGACTCGTCGGGCGTCGCGGTGACCCGGTCGATGATCGGCCCGACCGTCGCCCGGATCTCCTCCTTGACCCCCTCGGCGTGCTCGAACGCAGCCTTGTTGACCAGCTCACCGTTCTCGTCGATCGACTTGTTGACCAGCGCCTGGCTCAGCCCGTGGAACCAGCGCTGCAGGGTCGGGCTGTCGACCGACTCCAGCCCGAGCAGGTCGCCGAGGCTGCGCACGCTGACCGGCTCGAGGTACTCCGTGACGATGTCGGCGCGACCGGCCGGGCGCAGGTCCTCCAGCAGCTTCCGGGCGTACGGCCGCACCAGGTCGTCGATGTAGGTCGCCACCTTGCGCTTGCGCAGCTGCGGGTCGATGAACGCGCGCTGCTCACGGTGCGGCTCCCCCTCGGCCGACAGCACGTTGCCCTCCTCGAACAGCGTCATGTGCGCCAGGTCCGACGCCCCGTGGAAGGAGCGGTCGGAGCCCACCTGCTTGACGTCGTCGTACCTCGTCACGAACCACACGTCCCCCATCTGCGGGACGCGCACGATCGGGTGGTCGCGCCGCAGCCGGGCGTAGAGGCCGTAGGGGTCGGCGGTCAGCTGCTCCTCCAGCTCGCTGCTGCTCATCTCGGCGAGCCAGAACGGCGTGCTCGTCGTCGTGGTCAGATCGGCCATTGCTGCTCCTGCGGTGGGATCGGTCCGGGCCAGGTTCGGCCCGAAGATCGCGGCAACGTACGGCGCCGGTGCCGCCCCCGCTATCCGCGATGCGCGGGCGCGGGCCGCATCGCGCCGCGCGTTGTGCCGGAGGTCACATCGACCGCGCGATCCGGAGCGTCGCCGCGCTGCGCGGCGAGCGTGGCACCCGCGCCGGTCGTACGTTCGGCGTGCTGGCCCGACGCCGGCGCACCGACCCCGCAGTGCAGGAGGCTCCACCCGTGACCGACGACTCCGACCTGACCGCCCGCGTGCAGGACAGCTTCGACCCTGAGCGCACCGACCCCCGGCTGCGCGAGCTGCTGGTCCCGCTGGTGCAGCACCTGCACGACTACGCCCGCGAGGTGCGCCTGACGCACGCGGAGTGGGAGCAGATGATCGACTTCCTCACCCGCACCGGCCAGGCCTGCGACGACCTGCGCCAGGAGTTCGTGCTGCTGTCGGACGTGCTGGGCCTGTCGATGCTCGTCGAGCAGCTCGAGGCCGACGCCGCCCCGGGCGGCACCCCGCAGACGGTGCTCGGGCCGTTCCACCTCGTGGAGTCGCCGCCGCGCGAGCAGGGCGACGACATCAGCGCGGGCGTGCCCGGCGAGCGCGCGCTCGTCACCGGTCGGGTGCTGTCGGTCACCGGCGAACCCGTGGCAGGCGCGCTGGTCGACGCGTGGCAGTCGGACACCGACGGCAACTACGACGTGCAGCGCGAGAGCGACGAGATCGGCCAGGGCAGAGGGCTTTTCACGACCGGGGACGACGGGTCGTTCCGGTTCGTCACCGTCGTGCCGAGCGACTACCCCATCCCGACCGACGGGCCGGTGGGCGAGCTGCTCGCCGCGACCGGGCGCCACCCCAACCGACCGGCCCACATCCACTTCCAGGTCGTCGCGCCGGGCTTCGCCCTGCTGACGACGCACCTGTTCGTCGCGGGCAGCGTCTATCTCGACTCCGACGCGGTCTTCGCGGCCACCCCCGACCTGGTCGAGGAGTTCGTGCCCGACGACGACGCCGAGCAGGCGGCCCGGAACGGCCTGTCGACGCCGTTCCCGCACGCCCGCATCGAGCTGGTGCTGACCCCGGAGCACGCCCGTGCGTCCTGACCGCCCCGACCGCATGGAGGTCGTCGACGAGGTGCGCCGGGTGCGGTTCGGACCCGGCAGCCTCGACCTGCTCGCCGAGGAGGTCGACCGGGTCGGTGACGGTCCGGTGCTCGTGGTGAGCACGCCCGGTCAGCGCGGTCTCGCCGAGCGCGCGGCCGACCTGCTGCCCGCGGGACGCGCCACCGTGCTCGCCGGCGCGGCGATGCACGCACCGCCCGATTCGGTCGAGCAGGGCGTGCGCGAGGTCGACCGCGTCGGCGCCGGCATCGTCGTCGCGGTGGGCGGCAGCTCCAGCACCGCGTTGGCCAAAGCCGTTGCGCTGCAGAGGGATACGAAGATCGTGGCGGTGCCGACGACGTACGCCGGGTCGGAGATGACGCCGGTGTGGGGGCTCACCCAGGACGGGGTCAAGCGCACCGGCCGGGACGAGCGCGTACGCCCGGTGTCGGTGGTCTACGACCCCACCCTGACCCTGTCGCTGCCGGTGCGCACGTCGGTGAGCAGCGGGTTCAACGCGATCGCCCACGCCGTCGAGGGCAGCTACGCGCCCGACGGGACGCGGCTGACCGACCTGCACGCGCAGGGCGGGATCCGGGCGCTGCTGTCGGCCCTGCCGGTCGTCGTGGACGACCCGGACGACCTCGAGGCGCGCAGCGCGGCGCTGTTCGGCGCGTGGCTGTGCGGCGCCACGCTCGCGGACACCCGGATGGGCCTGCACCACGCCCTGTGCCACCGGCTCGGTGGTGCGCTCGACCTGCCGCACGCCGAGCTGCACGCCGTCCTGATCCCCTACGTGCTGGCGTACAACCTCCAGGCCGCCCCGCTGGCCGCGGAGGCCGTCGCCCAGACGCTCGGCGGCCCGGCCGAGTCGGCCGCCGAGGCTCTCCAGGCGGCCGGCTGGTCGTGGGGCACGCCCCGCTCGCTGACCGACCTCGGCGTCACCGCCGCCGACCTCGACCGCGTCGGCCCCGACGTGGCCGGGGGTGAGTACGTCAACCCCCGCGACGTCACGCCGGAGGACGTGCAACGCATCCTGTGGGCCGCCCTGGCCGGCGACCCGGCGGACGAGGCGGTCACCAGGTCACGACTCTGACCGATCGGGCTGCATGTCGCACGAGCCGGCCCTACATTGCAGATGCCCACGGGGAGGTGGGCGCACGGTCTGCACGAGGGGGGTGCCGTGAGGGCGATCAGCGCTCGCGCCGGACGGTTGTCGGTGAGCCGCGACCTCGACCGCGGCCAGGGGCTCACCGACCGGGCCTGGCTGCTCGCGACCGCGCTGGTGTCGCTGCCGCTGGTCTGGTGGACCGCCCGGCTGGTCCTCGACGGGTGGGTCCCGCAGGGCGACGACGCGGTGCTCGCGGTCAAGACGCACGACGTCTTCAGCACCCACCCGCCGCTGCTCGGGATGCGCTCGACCAGCAGCCTGCTCGACCCCCAGACCTACGCGCACCACCCAGGGCCGCTGCAGTTCTACCTCCTCGCCCCGGCGTACGCCCTCAGCGGCTGGCAGCCGTGGGGCCTGCTGCTGGGGGTGCTGCTGCTGAACGTCGTGCTGATCGGCGTCGTGCTGCACTCGGCGTGGGCCGCCGGGCGGCTTCCGGGCCTCGCCGTGGCGGCGGTCCTGGTCGTGGCCACGGAGCGGTACTTCGGCGACCTGCTCGTGCACCCGTGGAACCTGTGGGCGCCGATCCTCGGCACGCTGGCCGCGCTCATGCTGGCCTGGCGGCTGCTGCTCGGGCAGCTCGCGGCCCTGCCGGTCTACGTCGTCGTCGCCAGCTATGCCGCTCAGGCGCACATCGTCGGCCTGCCGGTGATGGGCCTGCTGACGGCGGTGCTCGCGGTCGTCGGCCTGGTGCGCTGGCGCCTGGCGCGCGGGTCGGTCTGGCCGGTGCCCGGCTATCACCGGGCGCCCACCCGGCCGGTGTGGAAGCGCCCCGGCTGGGTCGCCGCTGGCCTCGCCGTCGTCTGCTGGCTGCCCCCGCTCGTCGACACCTTGACCTATCGCCCGAACAACCTCAGCCAGCTGGCCACGCTGCGCGAGCCGCCGGCCACCGGCACCGTCGGCTGGGGGCTGGCCCTGGACAACCTCGCGCGCATGGCGGTCCCCGGCCGGCAGGGCCTTCCGGTCTCGGCGTCGCCGCTGCAGCTGGCGCTCACGGTCACCGCCCTCGTCGGGTGCGCGCTGTGCCTGCGGCACCTGCCCCGGCTCGTACGCCGCCCGCGCCGCGAGCGCGACGCCCTCACCGCGGCTGCGCTGGTGGCTCTGGTGCCGGCCGTGGCGGTGCTCCTGCTCGGCGCACGCAGCTATGCGCCGCTGCAGCTGATGTACCTCGACATCTATCTGCCCGCCGCCCTGATGGCCGTCGCAGTCGCGGGGTGGGCAGGAATCCGGTTGCTGGGCAACAGGACTCGTCATGCCGGGCGCGTCGCCGTTGCTGCGGTGGTCCTCGGTCTGGTCGCGGCCGCGCTGATCCCCACCAGCCTGTTCGAGCGCGGCCCGTCGGGCGAGGACAACCGCGACGTGGTGGCGGGCCGCACCGCCGTGCAGCAGGTGCGGGCGGTGCTCGCCGACCACCCCGCCGACCGCGCCGTCGTCGTCCGCGGCATCGGCACGACCGCCTTCGGCGGCCTCGCCCCGGCGGTCACGGCGGACCTGGTGGCGGGCAACCGCGCCGTCTACTTCGACACCTGGTGGCCCAACCCCGAGGACGACCAAGCCAGGCGCACCCGCAACGCGCCCCCGGACGCCGTGCACGTGGTGCTCAGCGAGGACCCCACCATCGCGGTGGCCCCCGGCACCCGCGAGACCAGCTTCGTGGTCTCGCGCAGCCACGGCCCGCCGGTGCGGGTCTACCTGTTCGTCACGCGGTGACCGCAGCCGGCGTGCGCTCGACCGCCGTGATCGTCGAGCGCACCAGGTCGACCACCGCCTGCGGGTCGTCGAGCATCGGCACGTGGCCGCAGCCGGACAGCGTCTCGATGCGGGCGGTCGGCAGCTTCTCGGCGGCGCGGCGGGCCTGCTTGGGGATGAGCAGCCGGTCCTTGTCGCCCCAGCCGATCGTCACCGGCACCTTCGGCGTCTCGCGCTTCAGCGGCCGCGTCGCGGCGCGCACGAAGAACGGCCAGAACCCCTTCGAGCGCCGCAGGTTCAGGCTGTCGGCGAGCGCCCGCTCCGGCGTGAGCCGCTCGGGGTGGGCGTAGAGCGAGGCCATCGAGAGCTTGCGCAGCGGCTCGCGGTCGGCGAACAGCTTGAGCACCGGCTCCGGGCTGTAGGTCGAGAACTTCATCGTCAGCAGCTGCGGCCCGGTGATGCCGTACAGCTCCAGCGCGGTCCAGAACGACGCGGGCGACAGTGCCGTCGCCGTCGCCACCGAGCCGCGCCCGGCGAGACCGAGCGCGAAGTAGCCGCCGAGGGAGTTGCCGACGACGTGCGGCCGCCCGAGGCCGAGGTCGGCGAACAGCCCCTCGAGCTGGTCGAGCACGCTGTCGACGGCGTACGACTGGGGCTTGGTCGGCGCGGGCGAGCGGCCGTGCCCCGGCAGGTCGACGACGACGACGTCGTTCGTCTGTGCCAGCAGGTCGGTCACCTCGCCCCAGGCGGGTCCGTGGTGGCCGATCCCGTGGATCAGCACGACGGGCTCGCCGCTCCCCTGTCGCGTGTGGTGCAGCGTGGTCATGAGGTCTCCTCGCACTGGGTTGCCGACATGTTACGCGGGGGTAGGTAGGGCAGGAAGGGCTTCGCGCACGACAAGGCCGCCGGGCCCCCTGAGCCCGACGGCCTTCCCGTGCGCGTGGTCCGCGCAGCCTGATCCGCGAGTGAGCACTCCCTTCGCGGGGTCAGGCGGTCCCGGGCGACCCCTCGTGCGACTGGTCGCGGTCGGCGAAGCTGCGCGCGTAGCGGGTGCCAGCCACCAGCAGCGCCACCCCGACGACGAGGAAGGCACCGGCCCGGGCCAGACCGCTCAGCGCGGCCAGGTCGAAGAGGAACAGCTTGCTGAGCGCCGCGGCGACGAGGGCGAGGCCGGCGGTGAGGGCGACGCGGGCGTACGCCGGGCGGTGCAGCCCCACCTGCAGGGCGCCGAAGCCGGTGGCCGTCCACGCGGCGGTGGCGAGGAAGTGACCGAGCGCGAAACCGTCGGTGCCGGGCAGGATCTGCAGGCCGAGCGCGATGAACGCGGCCGACGCGGCGTAGAGACCGGCCACGACGTCGAAGCCGACGATGGTGCCGCGCAGCTCCGCGAGCTCGCGCGACCGCCAGGCCGACAGCCCACCGAGCACCGCCGCGACGAGGGCGACCAGACCGGACAGCACGACCGCTGCGCCCAGGTCGCTCACCGCGCGCGACTCCAGCGCCAGCACGTCGACCGGCGCGGTCACGCCGAGCAGCAGCACGCCCACGAGCAGGACCGTCTGGCCGCCCACCTGGGCCACCAGGTCGGGGCGGGTCAGGTCGGCCGCGAGCAGCACGATCGCGAGCAGCAGCACCGGCAGCGCGGAGTCGAGCTCGATGGTGAGCAGCGAGGTCGCCTCGAGCAGGCTCAGCGCGGCCAGCCCCAGCAGGGTCGACTGCGCGGGGCGGGCCAGCGGCCGGGCCAGCACGCCCGCGGCCACGGACCCGACCGCGATCGCCACGCACCAGACCGCGGCGAGCGGCAGGTCGAGACGCGCGCCGGTGAGCAGGGCGGGGACGTACGCGATCGCCATGGTCCCGAGGGCCAGCACGTCGTGCGGCCGGGTGCGGGCCGCGACCAGCCCGGTGCCGAGACCGACCAGCAGGATCACCGAAGACGCGACCAGCTCGGCCGCCGCGAGCCGACCCGACGGGATCGCCGCCATCGCGGCGAAGACCGCGGGCACCGTGCGCACCGGGGCGAGCCAGGACCACTGGTGGCGCAGCTCGGGGACCGCCCCGACGAGGGCGAACACGACGAGGAAGGCGACCAGGGTGGCGTTGGCCCCACCGGTCAGCGCCGGCGCGAGCATCGCGCAGCCGAGGTTGACCACGACGGCGAGCATCTGCACCCGCCAGTGCATCGCGGCGACGGCGCCACCGACGACGACACCCAGGGCGAGCGCGAGACCAGCGACGGTCGGGAGCCAGTCGTAGAACGTGGTCATCGCGAGGATGACGAGGTAGAGCCCGGCCGCGCCGGTGCCCATGAGGGCGGTGCCGCCGAGGCGGCCGCCCGGCCGGTCCATCACGCGCACGCCCGCCGCGACGAGCGCCGCCGACAGCAACGCGCCGCCGGCGACCCGCACCTGCGGCCCGAGCAAGCCGTTCTGCGCGGCGATGACCAGCAGCAGCACGACGCCGACGAGCGTCACGGCGACGCCGGTGCCGACGAGGAGGCGACTGACGACGCCGTCGCGCTGCCACCACGGGACGCGAGGCTCGGGCGGGGCCGGAGGCGGGCCACCGGCAGGTGGGCCGCCGTGGGGCGGGCCACCGTGGGGCGGGCCGCCCGCGGACGGGCCGCCGGTGGGCGGGCGACCGCCGGCAGGCGGGGTCGCGAAGGGGTCGAAGACGTTCGGGTCAGAGATCGGAGTGCTCATGCCCACGAGACTTCCGGCGCGGGGCGCGCCGGGCATGAGTAGAACCACGCGTCCCGGGTGGGGACTTCAGCGCGGTGGCGAGGGGGGCGTACCCCTGGCCCGGCCCGGGTGGATCAGTCCAGACCCTGCTCGATGGCATAGCGGGCGAGCTCGACCCGGTTGGCCAGCTGCAGCTTGCGCAGCGTCGACTGCACGTGGTTCTCGACCGTGCGGTGGCTGAGCCCGAGGCGGGTGCCGATCTGCCGGGCGGTGAGCCCCTTGGCGACCAGCCGCAGCACCTCGGTCTCCCGCTCGGTGAGCGTCGGCAGCGGCGGGCCGTCGTCGGCGGGAACCGTTGACATGCGGCGATATTCGCCGAGCACGAGCCCGGCCAGACCCGGGGTGAAGACGGCCTGGCCGTCCGCCGTGGCGCGCACGGCGGCGATCAGCTCGTCGGCCGAGGCGGACTTCACGAGATAGCCGCTCGCGCCCGCCTTAACCGCCTCGAGCACGTCGTCGCGCTCGGACGAGGCCGACAGCACGAGCACGTTGGCCGCGCCGGCAGCCTCGAGCACCGCCGCCGTCGCCTCGGCTCCGTTGCCGTCGGTCAGCTGCATGTCCATGAGCACGA
The DNA here is from genome assembly GCF_006716095.1 of Barrientosiimonas humi. NCBI lineage: Bacteria > Bacillati > Actinomycetota > Actinomycetes > Micrococcales > Dermacoccaceae > Barrientosiimonas > Barrientosiimonas humi. The sequence goes on along the minus strand of NZ_VFOK01000002.1, from coordinate 179,049 downwards.
CCTGCGGCTGGGTGGCGGCGGCGCGGTCGGCCGCGGTGCGCACCCCGTCGGCGGTCGCCACGACGTCGAACCCGGCCTCGGCGAGGTCGCGGCTCACGCCGTCGCGCCACATCGGGTGGTCGTCGACGACCATCACGGTGACGACGGGGTCGGTCATGGTGCACTCCTCACCTCGGGGTCGCGCGGTGCGCGCAGCTCCCACTCGGTTCCTTCGCCGGGGGCGGTCTCCAGCCGGGCCTCCCCGCCGATGTCGGCGAGCCGACCGACGATCGACCGGCGTACGCCCATCCTGCCTTCGCGCTCGGCGTCACGGAGCCGCTCGTCGGTGATGCCGAGGCCGTCGTCGCGCACGGTGACCACGACGTCGTCGCCGAGGTCCTCCAGCAGCACGAAGACGCGGGCGTCCTCGCCCGCGTGCTACTCGGCGTTGGTCAGCGCGGTGTGCGCGGCGGCCACCAGCGCCTCGCCGGTGCCGTGCGGCACGCGCACCGCCTCGGCCGGGGCGGACACCTCGACGCCGGCGGGCACCACTCGCTGCAGCTCGCGGCGCAGGTCGAGCAGCCCGGTGTCGGCGGTCGCGACCGGGCGGTCGGCGAGCAGCGTGCGCAGCGCCCGCTCCTGCTCACCCGCGAGGTCGGCCAGCTCGCGCAGCTCGCCGGTGGCCCCCGCGCCGCGGCGGCGCATCAGCGCGAGCACCTGCAGCACGCTGTCGTGCACCTCGCGCGCCAGCCGCTCGCGCTCGGCCGTGGCGGCCTGGATGCGCACGGCCCGCTCCAGCTCGGCGCGGGAGCGGCGGGCGGCCGAGGAGGCCAGGCCCAGCGCGATGCCCACCGCCGCGAGCACCGGCAGGGCGGCGTCGACCCACAGGTTGGAGATCTCGCGGGTGACCAGCGTCGACACCAGACCCATCAGCACGCCGCTGCCGAGCCCCCACCAGGGGCCGCGCCAGATCGCCATCGACAGCACGGCGTTGCTCACCCACAGCGTGGTCGGCAGGCTCTGGTGGGTGCGCCAGACCTCCGGCCCGGCGACCAGCCACGAGCTGAGCATGAACCCGACGGCCAGCGCCTGGTCGGCGACGACCAGCTGCCGGCGGCGCGAGGTGAGGGTGAACCCCACCACCGCAATGCCCGACCAGACGATCAGCAGCGCGACGAGCACCCAGCTGAGCACCGGCCGGGAGTACTGGTCGACCGAGGTGGCCTGGATCGCCACGACATAGAGCAGCGTCGCGGCGCGGAAGGCCTGGGCAGCCCGCCACAGCGGCGTCGTCGCGTCGTCTGCCATGACCACATCTTGGCCCGCGAGCGGGCGGTCACGTCACAGCAGTGGCGAACCCGCCACCCAGACCTGCGCGACGTCGCCCGGGGTGCCGAGCGCGAAAAGCCTTGCGACCGCGTCGGGTTCGTCGACGGCGTGCTGCAGGTTGACGGCGAGGGTGCTCCCCTCGGCGGGCCGCACCCAGACCGCGTCGAAGGCCTTGCCGACCGACAGGTCGCCCACCTCGTCGCCGAGCCCCAGCCCGAGCGCGCCGGCGCGGGTGGCGAGCCAGAGCAGGTGCGCAGCGGTCAGCGGCACCCCCACCCCGGCGAGCAGCTGCTGGGCGAAGTAGGCCTGCAGGCCCTCCTTGAGCAGCGAGAATCCGGTGCCGGCGCACACGTCCGAACCCAGCGCCAGACGTACGCCGGCGTCGAGGTGGCGACGCATCGGGAACAGGCCGCTGCCGAGCGAGGCGTTGCTCGTCGGGCAGTGGCTGATCACGGTGCCGGTGGCGGCCAGCCGCTGCAGCTCGCGGTCGGTCGGGTGCACGTCGTGCGCGAGCACCGAGCGCTCCCCCAGCAGACCGTGCTGGTCGTAGCAGTCGAGGTAGTCGTCGTAGCCCGGGCCGAACAGCTCGTTGACCGTCTCGATCTCGCGGGGGTTCTCGTTGAGGTGCGAGGTGAACCAGACCCCGTCGACGTCGCGCACCACCTGCTCGCAGGCGTCGAGCATCTCGCGCGTGGTCGAGAGGGCGAAGCGTGGCGTTACGGCGTAGCGCAGCCGGCCGTGGCCGTGCCAGCGGCGGGCCAGCTCGACCGACTCGGCGTACGCCCGCTCGGGCGTCGTGTGCAGGTCGTCGCGCAGCATCCGGTCGGACACCACGAGGCCCGAGGTGATGCGCAGCCCGCTCGCGTCGGCCTGGGCGAACAGCTCGTCGACCGCGCCGGAGAAGTGCGCCCCGAAGACCAGCGCGCTGGTGGTGCCGGCGCGCGCGAGCCCGTCGAGGAAGTCGGTCGCGACGCCCTTGGCGTAGGCGTCGTCGGCGAGCCGCGCCTCCTCGGGGAGCGCGCGGTGCTCGAGCCAGTCGAGCAGCGGCATGCCGAGGCCGCCGATGGCGCGCACCTGGGGCAGGTGGACGTGGGTGTCGACCATCCCCGGGATGAGCACGCCGCCCTCGAGGTCGACGACGTCTTCGTCGGCGTTGTCGGCGAGAACCGTTGCGGCAGAGCCGCGTTCGACGATCACCCCGTCGCGCACGAGCAGCGCGGCGTCGGTCTCGGCGCGCAGCGGGGCACCGGTGAACGGGTCGTCGGGCGTGTCGGCGACGAACCCTCGGTAGACGGTCATCGGACCTCCACCTCGCGGGCCTGCTCGGCCTGCACCTGCTGCAGCACGGCCGCCGCGACCGACACCGCGATGACCGCGGGCTCATTGCCGGCGAGACCGGGCAGCCCGATGGGCGTGGTGATCCGCTCGAGGTCGGCCGCGGTGTGCCCCTCGGCGAGCAGCCGCTTGCGGAAGCGCTGCCACTTGGCGCTGGAGCCGATCAGGCCGACCGACCCCAGGTGCGGGTGGCGCAGCGCGGAGTCGCAGAGCGCAGCGTCCTCGCCGTGGTCGTGGGTCATGATCAGCACGTGGGTGCCGGCGGGCACCTGGCCGAGCACCAGCTCGGGCACCGGGGCGTGGTGGGCGTGCACGTGAGCCGGCCCGTCGAGCACGGTGAGCTGGGCGTCGGTCAGCTGTCCCGCGCGGGAGTCGATGAGGTGCAGGTCGAGCTGGTGGCGGTCGAGCACGCGAGCGAGCTCCCACCCCACGTGGCCCATCCCGAAGATCGCGACGGCCGGCACGACCGGCAGCGGGTCGAGCAGGATCGTCACCTCCCCGCCGCAGCACTGCTGCCCGTGCTCCGCGGGCGCCTTGTCGTTGAGCCGCAACGAGATCGAGGTGGGTGCGGTGGCGCCGTCGCGCAGCATCGCGCGCGCCCGCTCGACCGCCGTGGCCTCGAGGTTGCCGCCGCCGATGGTGTCCCAGACCCGGTCGAGCGAGACCACCATCTTCGCGCCGGCGTGCCGCGGCGCGTGGCCGCGCACCTCCGACAGCGTCACGAGCACCGCCGGTTCGCGCTGCTCGCGCAACCGGCCGATCGCCTGGTGCCAGTCCACGGTCACACCTGCGCCGGGGTGCCGGACGACTCCAGCACCGCCTCGGACTCGGGCTGGGCGCCGGTGGCGCCGGCCGGGCGCTGCTCGGGCACGTCGGAGACCGCGCCGTCGTCGAGCTGCAGGTGCGCCTGGTGGCCGCCCTCGCGCGCCTCGCTGAGCGCCCAGAAGACCGCCTCGGGCGTCGCGGGCGAGGCGAGGTCGACGCTGGTGCCGGCCGGCCCGAACGCCGCGCACGCCTGGCGCAGCGCCTCGCGCACCGAGAACGCCAGCATCAGCGGCGGCTCGCCGACGGCCTTGGACCCGTAGACGGCGCCTTCCTCGTGCGCGTGCTCGAGCAGCGCGACGTTGAAGACCTCGGGCATCTCCGAGAAGCTCGGCAGCTTGTACGTCGACGCGGCCTGGGTGAGCAGCCGCCCCCTGGTGGGTCGGTCGCTCTCGTCCCAGCGCAGGTCCTCGAGCGTGAGCCACCCTGCGCCCTGGACGAATCCGCCCTCCACCTGCCCGATGTCGACCAGCGGCGAGAGGCTGTCGCCGACGTCGTGGACGATGTCGACGCGGCGGGTGCGGTAGGCGCCGGTGAACCCGTCGACCTCGACCTCGGTGGCGGCGCAGCCGTACGCGAAGTACTTGAACGGCGAGCCCTGCATGACGGTGCTGTCCCAGTGCAGCCCCTCGGTGCGGTAGAACCCCGCGGCCCACAGCTGCACCCGCTGGAAGTAGGCGCGGCGCACGATCTCGGCCCACTCGACGGCCTTGTCCTCCTGACCGATCGCGAAGACCCGCCCGTCGTCGAAGCGCATGTCGGCGGCGCTCACGCCGAGCTCCTGGGCGGCGACCTGGGCGAGCCGCTCGCGGATCTGCTCGCAGGCGTTCTTCACCGCACCGCCGTTGAGGTCGGCGCCCGAGCTCGCAGCAGTGGCAGAGGTGTTGGGCACCTTGTCGGTGCGGGTGGGGGCGAGCCGCACGGTCTGCAGCGGCACCCCGAGCGAGGTGGCCGCGACCTGCAGCATCTTGGTGTGCAGCCCCTGGCCCATCTCGGTGCCGCCGTGGTTGATGAGCACCGAGCCGTCCTTGTAGACGTGCACCAGCGCCCCGGCCTGGTTGAAGGCGGTGAGGTTGAACGAGATCCCGAACTTCACCGGCGTGATGGCCAGCCCGCGCTTGACGTCGTCGTGCTCGGCGTTGAACGCCTCGATCTCGGCGACTCGCGCGGTCCACTCGCCGGTCTCCTTCACCTGGTCCCAGGTGCGGCGCAGCCGGTCGGCCTGCTGCACCGGCTGGCCGTACGGCGTGGGCTGGCCCTCGGCGTAGAAGTTGCGCCGGCGCAGGGTCTCGGCGTCGATGCCGAGCATCGGCGCGCAGCGGCCGAGGATGTCCTCGATGACGAGCATGCCCTGCGGCCCGCCGAACCCGCGGAACGCGGTCTGGCTGGTCTTGTGGGTCTGGGCGATGCGTCCGTTCACCCGCACGTCGGGGATCCAGTAGGCGTTGTCGATGTGACACAGCGCCCGGGCGAGCACCGGCTCGGACAGGTCGAGGCTCCAGCCGCCGTCGGCGGTGAGCGTCGCGTCGAGCGCCTGCAGGCGGCCCTCGTCGTCGAAGCCGACCCGCCACTCGGCGTGGAAGCCGTGCCGCTTGCCCGACATGGTCATGTCGAGAGTTCGGTTGAGCCGCAACCGGACCGGGCGACCGGTCAGCGTCGAGCCGAGGGCCGCGATGGCCGCGAACCCGTGCGGCTGCATCTCCTTGCCGCCGAAGCCGCCGCCCATGCGCAGGCACTGCACGGTCACCTCGTGGCTGGCGAGGCCCAGCACGTGCGCGACGATCTCCTGCGTCTCGCTGGGGTGCTGGGTGCTGCTCTGCACGAAGATCTGGCCGTTCTCGTCGACCAGCGCGAGCGCGGCGTGCGTCTCGAGGTAGAAGTGCTCCTGCCCGGAGAACTGGAACTCGCCGCTGAAGACGTGGCCGGCCCGCTCGATGCCGGCGTCGACGTCGCCGCGCTCCATCTTGGGCCGGCCGCCCTGGAAGCTCTCGGCGTCGATGGCCTCCTTGACGTCGATCAGCGCGGGCAGCGGCTCGTAGTCGACCTCGACCAGCGCCGCGGCCTGGCGGGCCGCCTCGAGGGTCTCGGCCAGCACCCAGCAGATCGCGTGGCCGAAGAACATGACCTCGCTGGGGAACAGCGGCTCGTCGTGCTTCACGCCGGCGTCGTTGACGCCGGGCACGTCCTCGGCGGTCAGCACCCGCACCACGCCGGGCGCCGAGCGTGCCGGCTCGACGTCGAGCCGGGTGATGCGGGCGTGCGCCTGCGTCGACTGCACCGGCCACGCGTGCAGCGCGCCGGGCGTGCGGTCGACCAGGTCGTCGGTGTAGAGGGCCGCGCCGGTCACGTGCAGGGACGCGGCCTCGTGCGGCAGCTCGACGCCGACGACGGGGTTGTCGGGTCGCTGGGAGAGGGAGCTCATGCTGATTCCTCTTCTCTGGACGGGGCGTCGGCATAGAGCTTGCGCAGCGCCGTGCCGAGCATCGCCGCGCGGTAGCGCGACGACGCCCGGTGGTCGTCCATCGGGGTTCCTTCGGCGGCCATCACCTTGGCCGCGTTGACCACGGTCTCGCGGGTCCACGGCCGCCCCTCGAGGGCGCGTTCGGTGTCCCGCGCCCGCAGCGGCGTCGCCGCGACGCCACCCAGCCCGATGCGGGCCCGGCGCACCACACCGCCGTCGATGTCGAGCGCGAAACCGACCGCGACAGAAGAGATGTCGTCGAACCGGCGCTTCGCGATCTTGTGGAACGCGGTGGTGCCGGCGAGCGGCTTGGGGATGCGGATCTCCTTGATCAGCTCGTCCTTGCGGCGCACGTGGGTGCGGTATCCGGTGAAGTACTCGGCCAGCGGCACCTCGCGCTCCCCCTCGCGCGAGGCGAGCACCAGTGCGGCGTCCAGGGCGAGCAGCGCCGGCGGGGTGTCGCCGATCGGCGAACCGGTGCCGAGGTTGCCGCCGATCGTCGCGCCGTTGCGGATGAGCCGAGAGGCGAACTGCGGAAACATCTGCGCCAGCAACGGGATTCGGCCGCCGAGCGCCCGCTCGATCTCGCTCAGGGTCAGCGCGGCGCCGAGCGTCCACGCCTCGTCGGTCTCCTCGACGCGGCGCAGCTCCTCGAGCCGGTCGACCGCGACCAGCAGCGGCACCCGCGTCGCCTTGAGGTTGGCGTCGACGCCCCAGTCGGTCGACCCCGCGACCAGCAGCGCGTCCTCGCGCTCCGCGAGCACGTCGAGACACTCGGAAAGGCTTGTCGGACGTACGAACTCGCCGTCCGGTCCGGCCAGCCGGGTGGCGACCGGGGCCGGCGCGGGCGAGCCGGCGCGCGCGGCCAGGGCGTCGTCGTCGGCGGGGCTGCCGAGGGCGTACGCCGCGTCGCGGATCGGTCGGTATCCGGTGCAGCGGCACAGGTTGCCCGACAGGGCGTGCAGGTCGAACCCGTTGGGCCCGTGCTCGTGGTCGCCCGTGCCGTGGTCTTCGCTCTCGGCCCGGCCGGGGCGGTAGAACTCCGCGGCCATGCTGCAGACGAATCCCGGTGTGCAGTAACCGCACTGGGACCCGCCGCGCTGGGCCATCTCGACCTGCACCGGGTGCAGCTGGCCGTCGCGGTCGAGGCCCTCGGAGGTGACGACCTCCTGGCCGTCGAGCGTGGCCGCCGGGATGAGGCAGGCGTTGATCGAGGTCCAGAGGGTGCCGCCGTCGCCGTCGGGCCGGGCGACCATGACGGCGCAGGTGCCGCACTCGCCCTCGGCGCACCCCTCCTTGCACCCGGTGAGGCCCTGGCCCCGGAGCCAGTCGAGGGCGTTGGTGTGCGACGTGACCCCGGAGAGGTCCGCGTCCTGGCCGTTCACGGTGGCCTGCATGCTGTCCATCATGCGCTCCTGCTGCGTCGCGGTCACGGGGTTCACCGGGCCCGCGCGGTGTGGATCGGGTTGGCGTCGGCGACCAGCACGTCGAAGCGGTGGCCGGCGATCTTGGCGATCTCGATGAGGGCGGTCTGGCGCTCCTGCACCGGGGCGTTGTCGAGGCGCTCGTAGCCCTGCGCGACCAGCGCCTTGACGTCCTGCACGTCACGCACGCAGGTGATCAGCGGCATGTCGAACCGCGCGCGGTAGGCGTCGGTCAGCCGGTCGACCTCCAGCTGTTCCTCCTCGGGCAGGTAGGTCAGGCCGTGCACGCTCTGCTCCTGCGCCGAGTCGGGCCCGCTCGCACCCTCCTGCACCTGGCGTCCGCCGAGGTCGGGGTAGGCCGCGATCAGCTCGTTCTGCTCCGCGGGGTCGGCGGCGAACAGCGCCTCCTGGAACGCGTGCCGCAGGTCACCGGTGTCGCGGAACGGGCGCTGGTCGTACGCCCGCTCGACCACCCAGTCGGGCCCCTGGAACAGCCCGCCGAAGGTCGCGACGAACTCCTCACGCTCCATCTGGTTGACCTGGTCGAGGCGGATCAGGTTGCCCGGCTCGCCCGCGACGGCCGGACCGATGTCCTTGCCGATGTGGTGGAAGACGAAGTTGAGGACGATCGCGGTCAGGCTGCCCAGCGTGATGCCCGATCCGAACAGGATCTCGGCCCAGTCGGGCACCGCCTGCGCCACGCCCGGCTGCACCGTGACGTAGATGGCCAGGCCGACCGCGGTCGCGACGATGACGACGTTGCGGTGGTCGTGGAAGTCGACGCGCGACAGGGTCTGGAAGCCGACGACGGCGACCGTGGCGAACATCGCGAGCGCCGCGCCCCCCAGCACCGGGTAGGGGATGCCGGCGACGAGCGCTCCCGCCTTGGGGATCAGACCCAGCACGATCATGAAGACGCCCGCCGAGGCGACCACCCAGCGGCTCTTGACGCGGGTCAGCCGCACGAGGCCGACGTTCTCGGCGAAACAGGTGTAGGGGAAGGAGTTCAGGACGCCGCCGATGGTGGTCGACAGCCCGTCGGCCCGCAGCGCGCGGGCGACGTCCTCGCGGCCCACCCGCTTCTTGACGATCTCGCCGGTGGCGAACACGTCGCCGGTGGTCTCGACCGCGGTGATGAGCATGACGACGAGCATCGAGACGATCGCCGCGAAGGAGAACTTCGGCCAGCCGAAGTAGAACGGGGTCGTGACGCCCAGCCAGTCGGAGGTGGCGATCGCGTCGAACTTCGCGTCGCCGAGCAGCCAGGCGATCGCGGTGCCGCTGACCAGTCCGATGAGCACCGCGACGGTGGCCATGAAGCCCTTGAACACCCGCTGGATCAGGACGATCAGGAACAAGGTGCCGAGGGCGTACGCCATGTTCTTGCCGCTCGAGGGGTCGGCCGAGTCACCGGCTCCGCCGACCGCGTCGCCCGCGGCGACCGGCAGCAGCGCGATGCCGATGATGGTGATGACCGAGCCGGTGACCACCGGCGGGAAGAAGCGGATCAGCTTGCTGAAGTAGGGCGCGGCGAAGAACGTCGCGAGGCCGGCGACGATGACCGCGCCGTAGATCACGAGCAGACCGTCGGTGCCCCCGCCGGCCGCGAGGCCGATCGCGATCATCGGCGAGACGGCGGTGAAGGTCACGCCCTGCAGCAGCGGCAGCCGCACGCCGACCTTCCAGAAACCGACCGACTGGATGATCGAGGCGATGCCGCAGGTGAGCAGGTCGGCGTTGATCAGGTGGATCAGCTGCTGGGTGTTGAGCCCGATCGCGTTGGCCAGCAGGATCGGCACGATCACCGCGCCGGCGTAGAACGCGAGCACGTGCTGGAAGCCGTAGATCGCGAGCTTGGGCGCAGGGAGCACCTCGTCGACCGGGTGGACCGGTCTGGTGCGGACGTCGGTGGCCATGGGGAACTCCTTGCTCTCCTGCAGGCCGCGGGGCGCGGCCGGTCCTGGCTCCTCGCGTCAGATATATTCCGTCTGGCGGAATATATCTTGCGAATACCGGAACGGTAGGACCGCGCCTGGACGCGGTCAAGCATTCTTCGAGATCTGGGTCACACCGTGGGACAACCCCCCTGCACATGAAACCGGGTTTCGTTCGTTTGACCTCAATGCATGAGGGTCAAACGGCCGTAACCCGGTTTCATGCCGGGTTGGGGGTACGTCGGGGCGGGGGCGTGGGTCAGGGGCGGCGGGCGCGGAAGAAGTCGGTGAGCAGGGCGGCGCACTCCTGCTGGCGTACGCCCCCGACGACCTCGACCCAGTGCGGAGCTCTGGTGTCGCGCAACAGATCCCACCGGCTGCCGGCAGCCCCGGCCTTGGCGTCCCAGGCCCCGAGCACGACCCGCTGCAGCCGCGCCTGGGCCACCGCGCCGGCGCACATCGCGCACGGCTCCAGGGTGACCACGAGCGTGCAGTCGTCGAGCCGCCAGCCGCCGCGGCGCTCGGCCGCCGCCCGCAGCGCCAGCACCTCGGCGTGGGCGAGCGGGTCGCCGTCGGCCGTACGCCGGTTGCGGCCCGCCCCGACCACCTCGCCGTCGGCGTCGACCACCACCGCACCGACCGGCACGTCGCCGGTGGTGAGGGCCGCGCGCGCCTCGGCGAGGGCATCCGTCATCCAGGCCGCGTAGCGGTCGGCGAGGGCGCCGGGCAGCAGGTCGCTCACGGCTAGAGTCTGGCCCATGCGCGTCATCGTGGCCGACCACCCGCTCATCGCCCACAAGCTCACCTATCTGCGGGCGCAGGAGACCGACTCGCCGACCTTCCGGCGGCTCACCGAGGAGCTCATGACGCTGCTGGCGTACGAGGCGACGCGCGAGGTGCGGGTCGAGCCGTTCACCATCCAGACGCCGGTCGCGCTGGCCGAGGGCATCAAGCTGTCGACGCCCAAGCCACTGATCGTGCCGATCCTGCGCGCCGGTCTCGGCATGCTCGAGGGCATGGTGCGGCTGCTGCCGAGCGCCGAGGTCGGCTTCCTCGGCATGGCGCGCGACGAGGAGACGCTGGAGGCCGTGACCTACGCCAACCGGCTGCCCGACGACCTGTCCGGACGGCAGTGCTACGTGCTCGACCCGATGCTCGCCACGGGAGGCACGCTCGCGATGTCGGTGCGCTACCTGGTCGATCGCGGCGCCGACGACATCACCGCGATCACTCTGCTGTGCGCGCCGGAGGGCATCGCGGCGGTCGAGCGCGAGCTCGCCGACCTGGACGTGCCGTTCACCCTCGTGACCGGGGCGATCGACGAGCGGCTCGACGACAACGGCTACATCGTGCCGGGCCTCGGCGACGCCGGCGACCGGCTGTACGGCGTGGCCGTCCAGTAGGTCAGACGCCCGGCGCCGCCGCCCTCTCGGCAGGTTCCGGCAGCCGACGGCCGAGCCGCCACACGCTCGGCACGGCGAGCGCCGCCAGGCTGATCAGCAGGTAGGCCACGCCGCTGATCACCGCGAGCCACCGCGGGTCGGCCACGGCGGCCAGCCAGCCGAAGACCGTGGCGCCCACCGGCATCGCGACGAACGAGCCGAGCGCGTCGTAGGACGCCACGCGCGACAGTGCCCGCTGCGGGACGTTCTCCATGAGCGCGACGTTCCAGCCGGTGCCGAAGACCTCCATGCCCATCCCGGCGGCGAAGGCGACCGGCAGCAGCAGCCAGACCGAGGGCGCGACTCCCAGCATGACCAGCGCAGGCACCACCAGGCACACGCCGAGCATCCCGGCGCGCAACGGGTGCCGCAGCTGGCCACGCATGAGCACCACGGTCATGAGCACGGCGCCGACCGCCTCAGCCGACAGCACCAGGCCCCAGCCGCGCTCGCCCAGCAGGTCCGGGTGCCGCGTCGCGATGAACGGACCGAGCACCACCCAGGCACCGACATGGATCGCGTTGAGGAAGCCGAACGCGAGCACGATGACCCACAGCCACTGCCGGGAGGTGAACTCGCTCCACCCCTCGCGCAGGTCGTGCAGCATGCTCGTCGTCGCCCGCGCGACCGGGGGGATCGTGACGCGGGCGAGGGCCAGGACGGCGATGGCGTACGTCATCGCGTCCACCGCGAGCGCCCAGCCTGCTCCGGGGCCGGCGACGATCAGCCCGGCGAGCGCCGGGCCGATGACCGTGGTGCCCTGCATCGCGAACGACATCAGCGCGTTGGCCTGCTGCAGCAGCCGGTTGGGCACCAGCTGCGGGACCAGGCCCTGCATGGCCGGCATGGTGAAGGCGGTGACCGCGCCGTTGATCGCCTCGATGGCCACGATCGAGGCGACGGTGGCGTTGCCGGTGATGACCAGCCAGGCGACGGCCCCCTGGGTCAGCGCGGTCAGCACGTGCGACACCTGCAGCACGACCCGCCGGGAGAACCGGTCGGAGACGACCCCGCCGACCAGCAGGAAGACGATCGTCGCGGTCGTGCGCGCCGCCATCACGAGACCGAGCGCCACCGCCTTCTGCTCGACCTCGAGCACCGCGAAGGCCAGCGCGACGGGTGCCATCGACGAGCCGGTGCGGGAGACCGTGCGCGCGATGAAGAACCAGCGGAAGTCCTTGTCGCGCAAGGCTTCCCAGGAGTCGGAGAGCTTCACGACCGCTCCGTGCGAGCAGCCTCGCCGGGCATGGTGAACAGGCTCGCGACGATCGACACCGGGACAGCCCCCTCGGTGCGCGGCGGGAGGGCCGCGGCGTGGGCGAGCCGGCTCGCCTGCTCGACGTGGTCGACGACCTGTGCCCAGACCTCGGGCGGCAGCCAGGTCTCCAGGTCGGCGAAGACCTGCTGGGTCTGCACCGCGGGGTGGTGCCCGTGCTGGGCGGCTCGGCGCTGCAGCTCGACGCCGACCGCCTCGAGGATCGCCTGCAGCGAGCCGGGCGAGGACTCCGCGCCGCGCCACGGCTGCGGGCCGTCGTCGGAGCCGCGGAACTCGGTGTAGCGGTACTTCTTCGCCTTCCCGCCCCGCACGTTCTGCGTGCCGACCACCTCGACCTTGCCCGCATCGGACAGCCTCCGCAGGTGATAGCTCGCGTTGGCCTGGGTCAGGTCGAGCTCGCGCGCCACCTCGGCCGCAGACAGCTCGGCGCCGGTGAGCAGCGACATGATGCGCAGCCGCACCGGGTGGGCGGTGGCCCTCAGCCGCTGCAAGGCCTCATCCTCCCAAGACATGTTGGGGAGTATCCGCGGGCGGTCGGCAACTGTCAAACAGTTGTTTGGGGGACCTCTCCCGGCGAGTCACACCCGTCACAGCAGCCCCAGCTGTGGCACCATCGAGACGATTCGTGCGCGGCAGCATGCGCCGCGGGCGGCGGAATCGACCAGTCAGAGGGACGTCATGGCCAGAGTTCGGCAGTTCGTGCCGTGGGTGATCGCGGCCTTCCTCGTGTATGCCGTCATCACGTCGCCGGACAAGTCCGCCGACACGGTCCGCAACCTGTGGGACATCCTCGCCCAGGGCGTGCGCAACATCGGCCAGTTCTTCGGCAACCTGATGGGCTCCTAGGCCCGACCGTGGCCGAGTTCGACCCACGGGCGGTCGCTCGCCTGGAGCCCTATCTGCTCCCCGGGGAGCAGATGCGCGTGGCCATGCAGGAGCACTGGGCCGCCAAGGTCGAGCCGGTCGTCACCGCCCTCGTCGGGTTCGTCGCGGTGCTCCTGATCAGCGCGTGGATGCCGGCCGGCCTGGGCGTGCTGTCGGACGTCGCGTGGTGGCTGTGGTTCGCGCTCCTCGCCCGCGCCGCGTGGTCGCTGGTCGAGTGGCACGTCAGCTGGTTCATCGCCACCAACAAGCGGCTGCTGCTGCTCTACGGCGTCGTCACCAAGAAGGTCGCGATGATGCCGCTGTCGAAGGTCACCGACATGTCCTACTCGCGCAGCGTCCCCGCCCGGCTGCTCGGCTTCGGCACCTTCACGCTGGAGAGCGCCGGCCAGGAGCAGGCGCTGCACGAGATCACCTACGTCCGTGACCCCGACGAGACCTACCGCACCATCTGCCAGGAGATCTTCGGCAGCTCCGACCCGGCCGACGCCTGGCCCGGTGGCGGCACGAACGGCCCGTACGCCGGCGGCACCGACCCCGACGACCCGGACCTGCCCGGTGGTCCCGGTGGTCCCGGCGGCCCGGACCGGTCGGGCGACGACCCCGACGGCGACGGGCCCGACGACGGCGACGACCCGCGCGACCCGGACGAGGAGCGCGAACCCGCCGACGAGGCCGACCCCGCCGACCGGCGCGGCGACCGGCGCGACCCGCACGACACCGACGTACCCGTCCAACGACTCGGCAGCTATCTCGCCCCGACCGACCGCTCGTCGTTCGGGCGGCGCTGGGTGCGCCGGCCCCGTCGCGACCGGCCAGGGACCGCGCCCGCGCGACGGACCGCCGCCGGGCCGCTCGAGGCGACCGACCCCGCCGACGACGCCCCCGGCTGGGAGGTCAGCCACGAGGACGCCTCGCCCTACGAGCAGGTGCCGCGGCGCAACGCCGGCTGGTGGGACTGAGGGCACTGCCCGTCGGGCGCGCGCACCGCCGCAGATAGGGTCGGAGCCCGGTCGCCGACCGGCGAATCCCCGCTCGCACCACCGAAAGATCACCGCACCATGGCTGTCCGCCCCATCACCGTCATCGGCCACAAGGCCCTGCACCAGCCCACCAAGAAGGTGCGCGAGGTGACCGACGAGATCCGGACGCTGGTCGAGGACATGTTCGACACCATGGAGGCGGCCAACGGTGTGGGTCTCGCGGCCAACCAGGTCGGAGTTCGCCTGCGGCTGTTCGTGTTCGACGTGCCCGACGACGAGGACGAGACGGTGAACCACCGCGGCGTGATCCTCAACCCGGTGCTCGAGAAGGGCGTCGTGCCGCCGGGCGAGGTCCCGCGCGAGGAGGGCGGCGAGGGGTGCCTGTCGATCCCCGGCGAGCACTTCCCCACCGCCCGCGCCGACTGGGCGCGCGTCACCGGCACCGACCTCGACGGCAACGAGCTGGTGATCGAGGGCACCGGGCTGCTCGCCCGCGCGCTGCAGCACGAGACCGACCACCTCGACGGCAAGCTGTTCGTCGAGCGGCTCACCCCGACCGTGCGCACCCGCTCGCGCGAGGCGATCAAGCAGCGCGGCTGGGAGGCCGCCCACATCACCAAGTGGGACCCGTCGACCACCGACGCCGAAGACGTCTGAGCCGCTGGGCCCGGCAGGTGCCGGGCGGGATCACACCAGCCGGAAGCCGTACGGCAGCTCCAGGCGGTGCGCGTGCAGCAGCTCCTCGTCGGCGAGCAGGTCGCGCGTCGGCCGGTCGGCGACGACCCGTCCCTGGCTCATCAGGGCCGAGCGCGAGCACAGCTCGAGGGCGTACGGCAGGTCGTGGGTGACCATGAGCACGGCCACCGGGAGCCGGTGCAGGATCTCGGCCAGCTCGCGCCGCGCGGCCGGGTCGAGGTTGCTCGACGGCTCGTCGAGCACGAGCACCTCGGGGTCCATCGCGAGCACCGTCGCGAGCGCCACGCGCCGCCGCTGACCGAACGACAGGTGATAGGGCGCGCGGTCCTCGAAGCCGCTCATCCCGACCAGCTCCAGCGCCCGCTCGACCCGCTCGCGCAGCGCGTCGCCGGTGACGCCGTGGTTGGCCGGCCCGAACGCGACGTCGTCGCCGACGGTCGGCATGAACAGCTGGTCGTCGGGGTCCTGGAAGACCAGGCCGACCCGGCGGCGCACCTCGCTCAGCGTGTCGCGGGCGAGGCGCACCCCGCCGACCGTGATCGCCCCGGCGCCGGTGCCGCCCGCGACCGCACCGAGGATGCCGGCGAGGTGCAGCACGAGGGTGGTCTTGCCGGCGCCGTTGGGCCCGAGCAGCGCGACCCGCTCGCCGGGCTCGACCCGCAGGTCGACGCCGAACAGCGCCTGCCGGCCGTCGGGGTAGGCGAAGGCCAGCTGCTCGACCTCGAGCGCGGGCGCGGGGCCCGGGCCCGCGTCGGCGGGGCCCCGGTCGAGATCGGTCACCGGGCCACCAGCGCGACGGCGAGCGTCAGCAGCGCGGCGGCCGGCAGGGCCAGCGCGAGCGCCCAGTCCCGACGGGCCGGTGCCGCCCCCGCCAGCGCTGGCACCGGACCGTCGAGTCCGCGGGCGAGCATCGCGCGGTGCACCCGCTCGCCCCGTTCGTACGTCCGCACGAAGGTCGATCCCGCGACCGAGGCGAGCGAACGGAGCCGGGCGCCGCGGCCCGCGCGTCCGCCCCGGGCGAGCCGGGCCACCTCGGCCCGGGCGAGGTCCTCGCGCGCGATCGACAGGTAGCGGATCGCGAAGCCGAGGATGCCCACGAGCACCGCGGGCAGCCGCAGCCGGCCGAGGCCGACGAGCAGCTCGCGCGGCGCGGTGGTGGCGGCCAGCACGATCGCGGCGACGACACCGAGCGTGCCCCGGGTGAGCAGCAGCGCGCCGCCCTCGAGCCCCGAGCGCGACACCGCCAGGCCGAGCACGTCGACCCGCGGGCCGGTCGCGACGAACGGCATGAGCAGGGCGAACACGACGAACGGCGTCTCGACGAGCATCCGCCGGGCGACCATCGCGAACGGCAGCCGGGCCAGGCTCACCACGCCGACGAGCAGCGCGGCGTAGACCAGAAAGGCGGGCCACGCCGACGCCGGGGTGGCGACGACCACGACGACGAAGGCGAGCAGGGCGACGAGCTTGACCTGCGCGGGGAGCGCGTGCACCGGGCTCTCCCGCCGCACCAGCAGGCCGTCGACCCCGGCGGTGGCGGGGACGAGGGCGGGGCTGGTGGTGGCGGCCATGTCAGCGGCTGCCGACCGGGGTGTCGTCGTGGGTGCCGGCGGGCGCACGGTCGTCGTCGCGGCGGGCACCGCGGCGCACCACCCAGGCGATCCCGGCGCCGACGAGCACCGTGACGAGCACCCCGAGGATGCCGGCGAGCCCACCGGACAGGAACGCGTTGTCGATGCCGGCGATGCCGTAGTCGGCCGTCGGGCTGTCGACCAGCGCGTGGTCCTGGCTGGTGAAGCCGAACTTCTCGGCGACGGTCTCCAGCCCGTCCGGGTTGGCGCTGGCGAAGTAGCTCACCGTCCCCGCGACGACCAGGCTCGCGGCGAGGAAGGCCAGCACGGGCGTACGTCCGACGCGGGTGGCGGGACGAGCGCCCACCTCGTCGGCGGCGACGGTCCGGCTGTTGCCCTGCGCGTCGACCAGCTGCAGGTCGCGGCGCAGGTGGCGGGCGACGTAGACCAGGTCGGGGCGGGTGGTGAGCACGGCGCTCACGACCGCGCCGGTGATGAGCGCCTCGCCGATGCCGATGAGGGTGTGCCAGCCGACCATGGCCGCGGCCACCCGGCCGGTCGGGATGTCGACGGTGCCGCCGAGGGCGTACAGGCCGGTGAAGACCAGCGCGGCCGCGGGCACCGACACCAGCGCGCCGATGCTGCTGGCCGCGACGACCGACCCGCGGGTCTTCGGGAGCACGCGCAGCAGCGCCGCCATGACGAGATATCCGGCGAGCACGGTGACCGCGCCGAGCACCGAGACGTTGGTGCCGAGCGCGGTGAGGCCGCCGTCGGCGAACAGCACGCCCTGGATCAGCAGCACCACGGTCATGACGAGCACGGCGGTCCACGGCCCGACCAGCGCGGCGGCCAGCGCCCCGCCCATCAGGTGGCCGCTGGTGCCGGCGCCGACCGGGAAGTTGACCATCTGGGTGGCGAAGACGAAGGCGGCGACCAGGCCGGGCAGCGCGGGGCCGGACTCCTTGATCTCGGGCGCGGCCTTGCGCAGCGCCAGGCCCACCGCGCCGACGGCGACGACGCCGGTCGCGACCGACGTCGGCACGTCGAGGAATCCGTCGGGGACGTGCATGGGGGCCTCCTGGGGCCGGTCGCGCGGGGAGCCGGTCGATCGCATCGATTAATCGGCATGCAACACCCAGGTGCGACTCCGTCGCAACTGCCCGAGCGGATGGGTCTCACTCCCTGTCCGACCCGGCCGCGCCGGCGGGCCCACGGGGGTCAGGCGCCGGTGCTCGGGTCGATCGTGCGGCGTACCTCGCTGATCGCGTCGGCCGGGAAGCCGCCGCGCTGCGCGTGCTCGCGGATCTGGTCGGGGTCCTCGGCGTCGTAGACGCAGTAGATCTTGTCGTCGGTGACGTAGCTCTCCACCCACGAGATGCCCTGCATGCCCGACAGCACCTCGTTGGACTTGGCGCTGATGTCGTGGATCTGCTCGTCGCTCAGCTGCCCCGCGCCGGGGAGCCCGCGCTCGATGACATAACGGCCCATGACCGCTCCTTCGCTCGGTGCGACCCGGCGGGCCGCCGTGCTCGCGACGCTAGAGCGGGCGGGCGACCGGGCGCCTCCGCCAGCACGGCAGGCACGCCCTGCCCGGCCGGCCAGGTGCCCGTACGTCCGTGGCCGGGCGGGCGGTCAGGGCGCCCGCAGCGCGGCGTCGAGCCGGGCCACCTGCGCCGCGACCATCGGGTGCAACGGGGAGCGCGCGGGCAGCGCCGCGGCCTGCGCCTGCCAGGCCTCGAGGTCGTCGGCGCCCGCGGCCGTGCGGGTCCAGGCCGCCATGAGGTCGGCGCGGCCGCTGGCGAGCACGGCCGCGCGCAGCGACCACTCCAGCTCGTCGGCGAGGTCGGCGACCCCGGGCGACTGCGAGCGCAGCAGCAGCCGCCCGCGGTAGGCCCGCAGCGCGCCCTCGACGTCGCCGGCGCTGAGCAGGGCGGCGACGGCGTACCAGTCCGCGGAGACGCTCGGCAGCAGGCGGTAGGGCCGCGAGCCCACCATGTCCTCCCCGAGCACCGCGCGGAGCCGGTTGAGCTCGGCGCGCACGGTCGCGGGGCGCACGTCGTCGGGATAGACCAGGGTCGCCAGCTCCTCGCCGGTGAGGCCCTCGGGGTGCGCGGCGAGCAGCACGACGATCTCGCTGTGGCGCGCCCCCAGCCGCACCGCGCGGCCATCGACGCCGCGCAGGATCGCCTCGTCGCGACCCAGCGCCTCCAGCTGCACGCTGCCGGTGCGCACCTGCGGGGTCAGCGCGGCGGGGGCGGCGCCGGCCAGCTCGGACTCGGCCATCCGGGCCGCCGCCCGGATCATCGCCACGGTCTGCGGCACGATCAGCGAGCCGCCGCCGGTGACGTCGAGGACGCCGAGCACCTGGCTGGTGCGCGGGTCGTGGATCGGGGTGGCCACGCAGCTCCAGCCGCGCACCGACTCGCGGAAGTGCTCCCGCTGGTCGACCGAGACGGTCTCGCCGAGCGCGAGCGCGGTGCCGGGCGCGTTGGTGCCGGTGACCCGCTCGTCCCAGTTGCTGCCCGGCACGAACCCGATGCGCTCGGCCCGACCCATCGCGGCCGAGGAGCCAGTGACCCACAGCAGCTGCCCGTCGGCGTCGCCGACCGCGAGCACGGCGTCGCAGCCGCGCACCGCGGGGCCGAGCACGTCCTCCAGCAGCGGCAGCACGCGCGCGAGCGGGTGCAGGTCGCGGGCGGCGCGCAGCTGGTCGTCGGGCAGCGTGATGGGGGCCTCGGCCAGCTCGACCTGCACGCCGTGGGCGGCGGAGCGGTGCCAGGAGGCGCTGATCTGGGCACGCATGCCGGGATCGGTCTCGGGGCGTGGGGGCATGGCGGTCCTTGTCCGCTGAGGTCCGGTCCCTCCCGATCATCGGCCCTCGGCGCCGCGGACGCACTACCCGGACGGGCAGGCTCAATACCGGCTCACCACCCGCACGGGCGATCTACAGTTGAGCGATCAGCCGCCCGGGACTCCCCGGCCGACGGTGTGGAGGCAGTCGATGACCGACGCGCGAGTGCTGCGCCCCGCGGCCGACAGCGGCCCGGCGCCCTCGCCCCTGGTGAAGTTCCAGGCCCCCGAGATCGTGTTCGGTCCGGGCGCGCTCGCCGAGGCCGGCTACGCCGCGCGGCGGCTCGGGGCCCGCCGCCCGCTCGTGGTCACCGACCCCGGCATCGTCGAGGCCGGCTGGGCCGACCTGCTGCTGGGGCACCTGCGCGCCGCCCACCTCGAGCCGGTGCTGGTGACCGAGGTGACCCCCAACCCCAAGGAGGTCGAGGTCGCCGCGGCCTGGACGACGTACGCCGAGCGCGGCTGCGACGTCGTCGTCGGCATCGGCGGTGGCTCGGTGATGGACGCCGCCAAGGGCGTCGCGATCCTCGCGGGCAACGGCGGGTCGATCCTGGACTACCGCGGCGTCGACCAGGTGGCCGAGCGGATCCCGCCGATGCTGATGATCCCGACGACCTCCGGCACCGGCGCCGACGTCAGCCAGTTCTGCATCGTCACCGACACCACGCGCCACGTGAAGGTCACGATCATGGGCCGGGCGCTGGTGCCCGACATCTCGCTCACCGACCCGCGGCTGCTCATGACGATGCCGGAGTGGCTCGGCGCCGCGACCGGCCTCGACGCGCTGACCCACGGCATCGAGGCGTTCGTCTCGCGCGCGCACAACCCGCTGGCCGACGTGCACGCGCTCAACGCGATCGGCCTGGTCGACCGCCACCTCGTGCAGACCATGTCCGACCCCGACGACGTCGAGGCCCGCAGCGGCATGGCGCAGGCGAGCCTCGACGCCGGCCTGGCGTTCACCAACGCGATCCTCGGGGCCACCCACGCGATGAGCCACCAGGTCGGCGGGCTCCTCGACGCCCCGCACGGCGTCATCAACGGGATCCTGCTGCCGCACGTGATCCGCTACAACGCCGAGACCGACCCGTCCCGATTCGTCGACGTGGCAACGCGATTCGGGATCAAGACCGACGGCGTCCCCTCCGACGTCGTGGCCGACGCGCTGGCCGAGCGAGTGCGCATCCTCGCCGACCAGGTCGGGGTGCCGCGGTCGCTGCGCGAGCTGGGTCTCGACGAGAGCCACCTGGCGGTGCTGTCCCGCAACTCGCTCGACGACGCGTGCCTCACCACCAACCCGCGCGCGTCCGACGCCGCCGACATCGAACGCATCTTCCGGGCCGCGCTGTGACCGACCCGGCCGCCGGACCCGACCTCGCGCACGACCTGTCCCGGCTCACCGGGGTGCGCTCGGGCAAGAACTCCTACTACCCCGCCTTCGTCCGCTCGACCGAGCGGATGCAGCAGACCGTGCGGGCGATGGACCGCATCTCGCGGGCGGTGGTGCGCACGGTCGAGGGGCCGCGCGGCCTGCTCGAGGAGGTCGCGCGGGCCGCGGCCGGCCACGTGCACGCCGAGTGGGCCGTGCTCGCCCTCTCCGACGGGCACCTGCAGGGCGCACGCCCCCGCTTCGTCGCGGTCGGGCCCGACGGCGAGACGCGCAGCGACGCGGACGAGCTGCCCGAGGGCGTACGGCTGGAGCTGGCTGCGGTGCGCTCGGGCTATGCCGCGCCCACCGCCCGCGACGACGGGTGGGTGCGGGTCGCGATGCACCTGGAGGGCCGCCAGGTCGGGGCGCTGTCGACCCGCCACGGGCTCACCCACGAGCCGGAGCCCGAGGACCTCGCGGTGCTGCGCATCCTCGCCAACCAGGCGGCGGTGTCGCTGCACACCAGCGAGCAGTACCAGGCGGGCGTCACGCTGCACCGGCGCGCGCAGCGGCTCAAGCGCGAGGCGCAGGCGCAGGCGCGCGACCTCGCGGTGCGCACCGAGCAGCTGCAGCGCTCCGAGCAGCGCCTGGCGGTCGCGCTGCAGCGGGAGCTGGTCGACGACGAGCGGCACCGGATCGCCCGCGAGCTGCACGACAGCGTCACGCAGTACGTCCTGTCCGCCGGCATGGCGCTCGAGCTCGCCCGGGGCGAGGCGGCCGCCCGCGAGCTCACCGCGCTCGCCGACCAGCTGACCGAGGCCAAGACGCTCACCCAGACCGCCGTGCAGCAGCTGCGGTCGGCGATCTACGCCCTCGCCCAGGAGCACTCCGGCGTCGCCACGTCGCTCGAGGAGCTGATCAACCAGGTCGCCGCGAACCACCGGTCGCACCTGCACATCCGCGTGGTCGCCGAGGGCCGGGTCACCGACGTCGGCGAGGGCGTACGCCACGAGCTGGCTCGGTCGGTCGGCGAGGCGCTGTTCAACGTCGCCGCCCACGCACGCGCGTCGAAGGTGGTCGTGCGGCTGCGATACCGCCCCGAGGCGCTCACCGTCTCGGTCGCCGACGACGGCCGAGGCGACCCCACCGAGCTGCGCCGGATGCTGCGGCTGGAGCGCAAGGACGTCGGCGACGGCCGGCACCGCGGCCTGGTCAACATGGCCGACCGGATGGCTGCGCTCGGCGGCTCGCTCGCGTTCCGCCGAGCCCGGCTCGGCGGCATCCGGGTCGTGCTGCACCTGCCGCTGCCCGTGCCCGAGACCCCCACCACCCCCACGATCACCGCGGAGGCGAGATGACCCCGACCAGCACCACGCGCCGGCACCCCGAGGGCGAGACGATCCGGGTGATGCTCGTCGACGACCACGCGATCGTGCGGCAGGGGCTGCGCTCCATCCTCGAGCGCGACGACCACATCGCCGTCGTGGCCGAGGCGTCCTCGCGCGGCGAGTGCGTCACGGTGCTCGACCGCACCGAGCCCGACGTGGTCCTGCTCGACCTGAAGCTGTCGACCTCGAGCGACACCGAGGGCCTCGACCTCGCGCGCGAGATCGCCGAGCGGCACCCGCAGGTCGCCGTGCTGGTGCTCACCACCTTCCTCGACGAGGCGCTGGTGCTCGAGGCGGTGCGGGCGGGCGCCAAGGGCTACGTCGTCAAGGACGTCGACACCGACGCGCTCATGCGGGCGATCCACGACGTGAGCCGGGGCGAGTCGGCGTTCGACGCGCGCAGCGCCGCCGCCATGGTGCGCGGCATGCAGCGCCCCGCCCCCGAACCCACACAGGAGCTGTCGCCGCGCGAGCAGGAGGTGCTCAGCCTGCTCGCCCGCGGCATGTCCAACCGCGAGATCGGCCGCAAGCTGTTCGTCAGCGAGACCACCGCGAAGTTCCACGTCGGCAACATCCTGCGCAAGCTCGGGGTGTCCAGCCGCGCCGAGGCGGTCTACGCCGCCAGCAAGCAGCAGCTGATCTGAGCCGCGGCGAACGGGCTCCCCGGGGGGCACGCTCCGCCGGAGGACCGCCAAGACGTGCGCCCCACCGCACGGTCGGGCGGAGGGCCGCCGAGGCGTGCGCGCCCGAGCGGGTCGGCGGGGGCACCTTCTGCCGGAGGACCGCCGAGACGTGCGGCGCCCGGCTGCATTTCGTACGTCCACGCACGATCTGAGGACACCGCCCCCGGGATCCCGCGGCCCCCCGCTGCATTTCGTACGTCAACGCACGATCTGAAGACACCGCCCCCGGGATCCCGCGGCCCCCGCTGCATTTCGTACGTCAACGCACGATCTGAGGACACCACCCCCGGGATCCCGCGGCGCCCGGCTGCATTTCGTACGTCAACGCACGATCTGCGGGGGTGCGCGGCGCGGCGTGGGGCGGGCTCAGCGGGGGCGGTCGAGCACGAGCCAGCCGCCGTGGTGCTCGTACGACGTCCAGGCCCAGTCGGTCTGCTCGCCCCAGGCGCGCACGTCGGCCAGCGTGAGGCAGCGCAGGTGGCCGAACTGCTCCTGCGGCTCGCGGTCGAAGGGCACCGCCACGACCACCCGGCGGCGGGCCAGCCGGCACGCCTCGCGCACGACCTGCACCGCGACGTCGGGCTCCACGTGCTCGAGCAGGTGGACCACCAGCACCGTGTCGGCGCACCGGTCGGGCAGCGGCACCCGCGACGCGTCGGCGACGAGGGTGCGCACCGGCACCTGCAGGCTGGCGCTCATCTCGGCGAGCAGCGCCACCGTGCCGGGGGCCAGGTCGCTCGCGGTCACGTCGAGCCCGCGCGCGGCCAGCCGCAGCGCCTGGAAGCCGAAGCAGCTGCCGAGCTCGAGCACCGACGGCCCGCGCACCAGCTCGGTGACGTGCGCGTGCACGGGCGCGAACTGCGCGATCGACCCGCGCCCGGTCGGCGTGCGGATCTCGTCGTCGAGCCGGCGGATCGTGTTGCGGTAGAACCGGATCCACGCCTCGCGCGGGTCGTCGGCGCAGGTCAGCACGACCCCGGTGAAGATCTCCTCGAACAGCTCCGCCCCGCGCACCCACCCGGGGTCGAACAGCTCCTGGGTGAGCAGCCCGGCGAGGTCGTCGCTCACGTCGGCGGCCGTCAGCGCGTGCTCCACGAGCAGCGCGTCGCCGGCACGGCTGACGTCGAACGTCGGCGTGCGCGTCATGCCGAGCCGACGTCCGGCGCTCGGGCGACGACGGCGTACGACCACACCGGCCGAGCGATAGACCCCGCCCGGGCACGGGCGGAACGCGTCGAGGTCGACGTCGCCGAGCCCGGTCACCGCGCAGCCTCGGCCATGGTGTGCGAGAAGTCGCGCAGCTGGTGCAGGTTGCGGACCACCTCGACGCGGTCGCAGTAGTCGGCGTACAGCGGCAGGTCGCACCGGCCGAGGCCCCAGGAGTATCTCGGCTCGGGGGTCAGCCAGACGACCGAGCGGGCCCGGCGCGCGATCTCGGCGAAGGTGCTGACTGCGGGGTCCTTGCCGTTGCCGCGGCCGTCACCGATGACGACGACGGTGGTGCGGTGGGTGACGGCCGAGCCGTACTCGTCGAGGAACTGGTGCAGCGACGCGCCGTAGTCGGAGTCGGCGTCGACATCGATCTTCCCGCCGTCCGACTTGCCGGTCATGATCAGCGAAAGCGCTTGCTGCACATGGTGATCCGCGAACACGCCGGTGATCTCGGCGCACTCCGCGACGAACGCGAACGACCGCACCTGCGACGCGACCGACTGCAGGCTGTGCACCAGGTGCAGCGCGAACCCCGACGTGGCGCGCACCGACAGCGAGACGTCGCACAGCACGACCAGGCGCGGCCGGTCCTCGCGCTTGCTGACCAGCACCGGCCGGAACGGCACCCCGTCGAAGCGCATGTTGGTGCGCATCGTGCGCCGGCTGTCGATCGTGCCGCGACCGGTGACGTGCCGCCGCGGCCGGGGCGCCCCGCGCAGGCTGCGCAGCAGCCGGCGCAGCGAGTCCTCGAAGGCCAGCCGCTCGGACTCCTCGACCACCTCGGCGCGCGCTGCGGCGGTGGCGATCTGCTCCTCGCTCTCGACCTCGGCCTGCAGCAGCTGCTCCAGGTGCCGCCGCAGCGCCTCGGGCAGCGCCTCCAGCAGTGGCGCGAGCCGCTCGCGCAGCTCGGCCAGGTCGGGGTGCGCGGCCGGGTCGTCGCGCTCGTCGTCGGGCTCGCCGAGCCAGCTCAGCAGCGCCATCTCCTCGGCCACCGACAGCTCGGCGTCGACCACGAGCCCCGGGTTGCTCGTGAGCTTCCCGGGGGCGCCGGGGTTGTGCATCCGCGAGGTGGTGATCTGCACCCGCGCGGCCTCGCCCGGCGAGACCTGCCCGTCCTTGGAGACCACGACCTCGTCGGTCATCGAGGCCATGTCGAGCTTGTTGGCCTCCTGGTGCAGGTTGTACTGCTGGGCCAGGTCCTCGGGCTTGAAGAAGTCGCGGATGTCCTTGGGCCGGTCGTGCGAGTGCCCCTGCTGCGGGGTGTCGCCGAGGTCCTCGGACAGGGTGAACTCGGTGAGCTCACCCTCGTCGCTGAGGTCGTCGTGCGCGTGGCTGTGCTCCTCCTCCTGCGGCACGACGGCCCGCAGCCGGAAGAACCGGTCGAAGACGTCGTCGAACACCTCCAGGTCGCGCCGGTCCTTCACCAGCGACACCGCGAGCGCCGAGCGCAGCAGCTCCCGGTCGGCGACGATGCCCGGCTGCGCGGCGGCCTCGACCGCGTCCAGCGCCTCGGCCACGCTGATCCGCAGACCGTGCAGCCGCAGGAACCGGACGAACCGGTGCAGCGTGGCGTCCACGGGTCAGACCGGGCGCCGTCGCGCGCCCCGCCGGCCGAACGAGCGCTCGCCCTGGCCGGGCGTCACCGTGCGCGGGGGCAGCGGCGTGTCCGCGTCGCGGTTGGCGTAGGCCGCGCCGTGCCGTCCGGGGGTGTCCTTCTCCCGGCGTACGGCCGTGCCGTCCGGCTCGGACCCGCCCGGCTCGGCGGTGGCCGGCCCGGCCGCCGATGACGTACGCCGTCCCTCCTTGTCCTTCTCGTGCCCGTCGTCGTGGTCGTGGGAGTGGCTGTGCCCGTGGTCGTGCGCGTGGTGGTCGTGGGCGTGCAGCGACTCGGGGACCTCGGCGTTGGGGTCGAGCAGCCGGGGCACCTCGCGCGCCGCGAGCGCCAGGTCGCGCTCGTACTTCATGACCACGTTGAGGGTGTCGGCGAGCACGCCGGGGGTGAGCTCGTCGACGCCGAGCACCGCGAGGGTGCGGGCCCAGTCGATGGTCTCGGAGATGCTCGGCGACTTGCGCAGGTCCAGCTCGCGCAGCCCGCGCACGACCTGGACCAGCTGCTCGGCCACCGAGTCGGCCAGCCCGGTGTCCTTGGACCGGATGATCTCCAGCTCGCGCTCGGCGGCCGGGTAGTCCAGGAACAGGTGCAGGCAGCGCCGCTTCAGCGCGGCCGACAGGTCGCGGGTGTTGTTGGAGGTCAGCAGCACCATCGGGGTGGTCTGCGCGACGAACGTGCCGACCTCGGGCACCGACACCTGATACTCCGCGAGCAGCTCCAGCAGCACCGCCTCCAGCGCCTCGTCGGCCCGGTCGACCTCGTCGACGAGCAGGACGACCGGGTCGCTGGACTGCACCGCCTCGAGCAGCGGCCGGGGGGCCAGGAAGCGCTCGGAGAAGAACACGCTGTCCTGCGCGGCGATCCGCTCGACGGCGGCCGGCAGGTCGGGCGCGTCGGCGATGACCTGGCCGATCTTCTCGCGCAGGATCTGGGTGTAGAGCAGCTGCTTGCCGTAGTCCCACTCGTAGAGCGCCTTGGTCTCGTCCTGGCCCTCGTAGCACTGCAGCCGCAGGAGCCGGCGGCCGGTGGCCGCCGCGACGCTCTGCGCCAGCTGCGTCTTGCCGACGCCCGCCGGCCCCTCCAGCAGCAGGGGTTTGCCCAGCGCGGACTGCAGGTACGCCGTGGTCGCCAGCCGATCGTCGGTCAGGTAACCGACGTCGTGCAGGCGGTCACGGGCGTCCTGCACCCCTGCGAAGTCCGGGTCGGGTGTCACGTCAGCAGGTCGTCCAGGTCGCCGTTCATGGCGTGGTCGACGACCGGCCGCACCGTCTCGAACGTGCACTCCTTGGGGTTGCCAGGGGTGCACGCGTCGCCGAGCACGTGGTTGGTGATCCGGTCGACGTCCTCCTTGTCGCCCTTGATGGTCGGCGCGTTCTCGTAGTACTTCGTCGGGCCCTCGCCGAGCCGGTTCTTGGAGTAGCTGTCCTTGGTGACGTCGGTGAACTTCTCGGTGATGCCCACGTCGCGCAGCAGCCGGATGGCCGCCTCGAGCGCGGCGTCGGCGGCCTGCACGTCGGACATGCCGTAGGTGTCGACGCCCATGACCTCGGCCATCTCGGCGAACCGCTTGTAGTGGGTGGGCATGTTGAACGCCCACACCCGCGGCAGCGCGATCGCGTTGTTCAGCCCGTGGTGGGTGTCGTAGAACGCGCTCACGGCGTGCGAGATGGAGTGGATGATGCCGAGGCCGCCGGAGTTGAACGCCTGCGCGGCGATGTACTGGGCGTACATCATCCCCTCGCGGCCGGCGAGGTCCTGACCGTTCCAGGTGGCCTCGCGCAGGTTCTCGGCGGTGAGCTTGACCGCGCGCAGCGCGTTGCCGAGGGAGGGCTCGAAGTTCAGCCGGGAGACGTACGGCTCGCTCGCGTGGGCGAGCACGTCGAACCCGCACTGGGCGGTGTAGTCGACCGGGCAGTCGAAGTAGAGCACCGGGTCGTCGACGGCGAGCGAGGTGACCGAGGCGTCGTCGAACGCGACGTACTTGTGCGGGTTGTCCGGGTCGGTCGTGGTGTCGGTGATGACGTACGCCCACGAGGTCTCCGAGCCGGTGCCGGCGGTCGTCGAGACGGCGATGTGCGGCGGGTTCTTGGGGTTCTCGCTCTTGTTGAAGCCCTCGAACTCGTTGACGTTGCGCCCGTCGTGCGCGACCGAGATGCGCGCGCCCTTGCAGGCGTCGTGCGAGGAGCCGCCGCCGATGGACACGAACGAGTCGCACTCGTTGTCCTGGTACATCCCCACGGCGTCCATGACGTTGTAGTCCTTGGGGTTGGACTCGACCTTGTCGTAGACCACGACGTCGAGGCCGTGGTACTTCATCGACTCCACGATCTTGTGCACGATGTCGGTCCCGCGCAGGCCGGACGTCATCACGAGCGTCTTGCGGAAGCCGAGCTTGAGCGCCTCCGGGCCGATCATCTCGTGCGCGCCGGGGCCCATCAGGGCACGGGGGAAGGGGTGGAACTCCTTGATGGGGAACGGCTTGAGCAGCTCGTCGACCTGCATGGGGGTCTCCTCGTCGAGGCGGTGGCGGGGACCGGGAAGAACCCGGCCACCTCGACGCTAGGGAGACCCCGCGGTGGCGAGCACCGGCTGCTCGGTCGCCCCTCGCTGACCGTCCAGCCAGCCGAGGTGCCTACCCGTCCGGTGAGGAACGGCGAGGTCGGTCGCTCACAGGTCGCGGCGCAGCTCGTCCTCGCGCGGCGCCTCGGGGCTGCGGCGCAGGTTGACGATCGCCACCCCGAGGCCACCCCAGATGACCAGGATCGCCACGATCATCATCACGATGGCGGAGGTGTTCATCGGTCGACTCCTTCGGTCTCGGGCTCGGGATCGCGCAGCGCGTCACGGTCGCGCCAGGGCAGCTGGGCCAGGGCGAAGCCGACGACGATCACGCCGGCCGCGGCGGCCCAGCCGAAGGTGACGAGCATCCACGTGGGGAAACCGCCGTACGGCTCGGCCAGGTCGGCGCGCAGCGCCTCGACCAGCACGTAGATCAGGGCGATCGGGGCGAGCACGCCGATGAGCGCGCGCCACCAGGTGCCGAGCTTGACCGTGCCGCGGCGGTTGAGGTGGTCGGCCAGCAGCGGCAGCGCCCGCAGGCCCCAGGTCATCACCAGCATCGAGACGACCGCGACGAGCAGGATGCCGAACTGGTTGATGAAGTGGTCGAGGATGTCGAGCACGTGCAGCCCGCTGGTGGAGGAGAACAGCGCCAGGCTGATCAGCGCGGCCGGCACCGAGACGGCCAGCGTGGCGGCCACCCGCGACAGGGCGAACTTGTCGCGCACCGCGGAGATCACGACCTCGATGACCGAGATCAGCGAGGTGAGTCCGGCGATGACCAGCGACCCGAAGAACAGCACGCCGATGAGCGCGCCCGCAGGGGCCTCGCTGATGATCGCGGGGAAGGCGATGAAGGCCAGGCCGACCCCGCTCTCGGCGACCTCGCTCACGGCCACGCCCTGCGCCTGGGCCATGAAGCCCAGCGCGGCGAAGACGCCGATGCCGGCGAGCAGCTCGAAGCCGGAGTTGGCGAACCCGACGACCAGGCCGGAGCCGGTCATGTCGGTCTTGCGGTCGACGTAGGAGGCGTAGGTGATCATGATCCCGAAGCCCACCGACAGCGAGAAGAAGATCTGGCCGAACGCCGCGGCCCAGACCGACGGCTCGGTGAGCGCCCCCCAGTTGGGCGTGAACAGGGCGTTGAGGCCCTCGGCCGCGCCGGGCAGGAACAGCGAGCGCACGACGAGCGCGCCGAAGGCCAGGATCAGCACCGGGATGAAGATGACCGAGGTCGCGCCGATGCCCTTCTGCACGCCGAGCACGAGCACCGCGATGAGCGCCGCCCACACCAGCACCAGCGGGATGAGCACGCCGGGCACGAAGTCGGCGGTGACGCCGGGGTCGCTGACCTGCAGGAAGTCGCCGGTGAAGAAGGCGGCCGGGTCGTCGCCCCAGGCGTGGCTGAACGAGAAGATCGTGTAGCGGATCGCCCAGGCGATGATCGCCGCGTAGTAGACCGCGATGCAGAAGCAGATCCCGACCTGCCACCAGCCGAGCCCCTCGGCGCCCTTGCGCAGCCGCGCGAACGACAGCGGCGCCGAGCCGCGGAAGCGGTGACCCAGGGCGTAGTCCAGGAACAGGAACGGGATGCCGGCGGTGAGCAGCGCGACGAGATAGGGGATGACGAAGGCTCCGCCACCGTTCTCGTACGCGACGTAGGGGAAGCGCCAGATGTTGCCCAGCCCGACGGCGGAGCCGATCGCGGCGAGGATGAACACCTTGCGGGAGGCGAAGGCTCCCCGCTCGGCCGATTCGGGTGCGGTGCTGTCGATCGCGGCCATGGGGGCAGTCTGCCGCTCCGGGGAGGGCCCGCGTGGGACGTGTCCGAAATCGTGACCGGCTGTCCATCCCGACAGGTGGCGACTGGTCGAGCGGCGGGTGCTGGTGGCGCGCACCGCTTCCTAGCGTGGACGACGCGCCCCACGGCGCCGCGGCCCGGCGTGACCGGCCCGTGCCCGTCTATCGCCCGAGGAGCTGGCCATGGCCGCCGAGGAACTCGTCCAGGAAGCCACGCAGGAGCCCGAGACCGCCGCACCCGCCGAGCTGGTCGCCACCGACGAGGTCGTCGCCGACGAGCTCGTCGAGGACGTCTCGATCGACGGCATGTGCGGCGTCTACTGATGCTGACCGAGGCCTGGTCGCTGAACGGCTCGGTGGCGCTGCGCCCCGAGCCGTTCGGCGCCCTGGCCTACGACTTCACCACCCGCCGGCTCACCTTCCTGAAGGACCCGGCGCTGGTCGACCTGGTGCGCGCGCTCGAGCAGCACCCGACCGTGGCCGCCGCGCTCGACGCCGTCGGCGTCGCCGAGGAGCAACGGCCCCGGTTCTGCGCCGCGCTGGGCCGGCTGGCCGACCAGCAGATGATCACCAGGAGGACCGCCGCATGACCGCGCTCGCCCCCGCCCCCACCCGCCTCGTCGACCACTTCGAGCTCGGGCTCGACGCGCCGATCTGCCTGACCTGGGAGCTGACGTACGCCTGCAACCTCGCGTGCGTGCACTGCCTCAGCAGCTCCGGGCGGCGCGACCCGCGCGAGCTCACGACCGAGGAGTGCAAGGCGCTCATCGACGAGTTCGAGCGGATGCAGATCTTCTACGTCAACATCGGCGGGGGCGAGCCGACGGTGCGGCCCGACTTCTGGGAGCTGCTCGACTACGCCGTCGAGCACCACGTGGGAGTCAAGTTCTCCACCAACGGTTTTCGCATCACGCCCGAGCGGGCGCGGCAGCTCGCGGCGACCGACTACGTCGACGTGCAGGTGTCGCTCGACGGGGCGACCGCCGAGGTGAACGACCCGATCCGGGGCGCGGGGACGTACGACGCCGCGCTGCGCGCGATGGCCAACCTGCGCGACGCCGGCATGACCGACTTCAAGCTGTCGGTGGTCTGCACCCGCGAGAACATCCCCCAGCTGGACGAGTTCAAGCGGATCGCCGACGAGCACGGCGCGCAGCTGCGGCTGACCCGGCTGCGGCCGGCGGGGCGCGGCGCCGACGTGTGGCACGAGCTGCACCCGCTGCCCGAGCAGCAGCGCGAGCTCTACGACTGGTTGGTCGAGCACGGCGACGGGGTGCTCACCGGCGACTCGTTCTTCCACCTCAGCGCCTTCGGCGACGCGCTGCCCGGGCTGAACCTGTGCGGCGCCGGTCGTGTCGTCTGCCTGGTCGACCCGGTGGGCGACGTCTACGCCTGCCCGTTCGCGATCCACGACGAGTTCCTCGCCGGGTCGGTGCGCGACGGCGGCTTCGGGCACGTGTGGCGCGAGGCCGAGCTGTTCCGCTCGCTGCGCGAGCCGCAGACCGGGGGCGCGTGCACCTCGTGCTCGGCGTACGACAGCTGTCGGGGCGGGTGCATGGCCGCCAAGTTCTTCACCGGGCTGCCGCTGGACGGCCCCGACCCGGAGTGCGTGAAGGGGAACGCCGCCGGTCTGCTCGACGCGGCCGACGCGCGCCCCGCGCCGTCGCAGGACCACTCGCACCAGGGCACCGTGCGCAACGCGCCGGCGCCGGCTGGTGGCCGTGGCGCGTCGGGCGCCGGCCGGGGCGGTCCGGTGCCCGTCACGATCGGGCGGCGACCCCCGTCGCCGTGCGACGAGAGCCCGCTGTCGCCCCGGGACCTGCCGCTCGTCGGCGGCTGACCCGTGGCCGCCCTGCTGCTCGGCGACGCCACGTCGGCCGAGGCCGACGGCACCGAGCTGCTGCTGGTGCCGCTCGGGGCCGTCGAGCAGCACGGCCCGCACCTGCCGCTCGGCACCGACGGGCTCATCGCCCAGGCCGCGTGCGGCGGGGTGGCGGCGACGCTGCGGGAGCAGGGCAGGTGCGTCGCGGTGGCCCCGGTGGTCGAGCTCGGCGCGAGCGGGGAGCACGAGGGGTTCGCCGGCACGGTGTCGATCGGTCACGAGGCGCTGCGGCACGTGCTCGTCGAGCTGGTGCGGTCGGCGACCCGGTGGTGCCCGCGGGTGGTGCTGGTCTCCGGCCACGGCGGCAACGTGCCCGCGCTGTCGGCGGCGTGCCGGCTGCTGCGCGAGGAGAGCCGCGACGTCGCGTGGACGACCTGCGCCGAACCAGGCTGGGACGCCCACGCCGGCCTCGCCGAGACCTCGATCGTGCTCGCCCTGGCGCCTGACCTGGTGCGGGTCGGGCGCGCCGAGCCGGGCAACACCGAGCCCGTGCAGGTGCTGTGGCCGCGGCTGCGCTCCGCCGGCGTGGCGGCGGTCGCGCCCAACGGCGTGCTCGGCGACCCGACCGGCGCCACGGCGGAGCACGGCCAGGAGCTGCTGACGGTGCTCGTGGAGCGCATCGTGCGTCAGGTGCGCTCGGGTGCGGTGGGCGACGCCGGGGTGCTGCTGCGCCCCGATGGCGCGGGCACGGAGGCGACGCCGTGAGCGCGGAGGTGGGACGCGTGACGGTGCTGGCCGGGGGCGGCCGCGGCATCGGCGCGGCCACGGCCCGGCTGCTCGCCGAGCGGGGTCACCAGGTCGTGGTGCTCGACGCGTTCGGCCTGGAGGACGACCTCTATCCGCTGGCCTCGGAGGCCGATCGCGTTGCGCTGCAACAGATCCCGGGCGTCACGACGCACGCGGTCGACCTGCGCGACACCGACGAGACCGCGAGCACGGTGACCGAGGTCGTCGCCTCCCACGGGCACGTCGACGCGGTGGTCGCGCTCGCCGGCGCGGTCGCCGGCGGCGCCCGGATCTGGGAGACCGAGCCGGCGCTGCTCGAGGCGCTGCTGCGGGCCAACACGCTGACCGCCTGGAACCTCGCGGTCGCTGCCGTGCCGCACCTGCTGGAGCGGCCCGCGCAGGCGAGACCGACGTACGTCGGGGTGGGGAGCGTCGCCGGCAGCCAGGGCCTGTTCGGCCTCGGTGCCTATGTCGTCGCGAAGCACGCGGTGGTCGGGCTGGTGCGCGCGCTGGCCGCCGACCTGGTCGGCACGTCGGTCACGGCGTGCGGCGTGGCGCCCGGGTCGACCGACACTCCGATGCTGCGGCGCACCGCCGGGCTGTACGGCCTCGACGACGTGGCCGAGCTGGCGCAGGACATGCAGGGGCGACAGCCGCTGCCCGCCGACGACCTGGCCGAGGTGATCGCGTTCGCGGCGCAGACCGGGCGGGCGCTGCACGGAGCGGTGCTGCGCGCCGACGGGGGGTTCGGTCATGGCTGACGCGACCGCCCTGCCCCTGGGATATCGGGTCCGGCTGGGCGCGACGACGCACCGGTGCGGCGACGGGCGCACGCTGTTCGGCGGCACGGGCACGATCCTGCGGCTGCGGCCCGCGGCGCTGGCCCACCTCGACACGGCCGGCACCGTGCGGGTGCACGACGCGACGTCGGCGGCGTTGGCGCGGCTGCTGCTCGACCGCGGGCTCGCGACGCCCTGCTGGCCCGGTGACGCGGCGTCCGCGCCGCCCGACGAGCTGACCGTCGTCGTGCCCGTGCTCGACCGGCCGGTGCAGCTGGAGCGCCTGCTGCGCTCGCTCGGCGACCACCCGGTGGTCGTCGTCGACGACGGGTCTCGCGACGCCGCGGCGATCCGCGTGGTCTGCCGTCGGCACGGCGCAGAGCTGTTGCGCCACAACGAGACTCGCGGCCCGGCTGCCGCGCGCAACACCGGCCTGCGGGCCGTGACGACGCCGCTCGTCGCGTTCGTCGACTCCGACGTCGTGCTCGCGGCCGAGTCGCTGGTGCGGCTGCAGCGGCACCTCGACGACCCGCGCGTCGGCATCGTGGCGCCGCGCGTGCGCGGCCTGGTCGAGCGCGGCGGGGCGCTGCAGAGGTACGAAGCGGCTCGCTCCTCGCTCGACCTCGGTCCCGACCCGGCGCTGGTGCAGCCGCACGCGCGCGTCGCCTACGTGCCGAGCGCGATGCTGCTGGCGCGCAGGGCGGCGCTCGGCGACGGCTTCGACGAGACGATGCCCGTGGCCGAGGACGTCGACCTGGTGTGGCGAGTGGGGCGGGACTGGACGGTCCGCTACGAACCGGGCGCGGTCGTACGCCATGAGCACCGCACGTCCGCCCGCTCCTGGTTCGCGCGAAAAGCCTGCTACGGCAACGGTGCTGCGCTGCTGGCCGCCCGGCACGGCCGGGCCGTCGCGCCCGCGGTGCTGACGCCGTGGACCGCCGCGGTGACCGTCGGGCTCCTCGCGCAGCGGCGCTGGGGCCCTGCCGTCGTCACCGTCGCGACGCTCGCCGCCCAGCGCGGCCTCGCGCGGCGGCTCGACTTCGCCGAGCACCCGCAGCGGGCGGCCGCCGAGCTGACTGCGGCCGGGCTGCGGGCGACGCTGCTGCAGACCGCCTCGGCGGTCACCAGGCACTACGTGCCCCTCACCCTCGCGCTGGCGCCGTTCTCGGCGCGGGCGAGGCGGGCATACGTCGTGGCGGCGGTGGCCGGGGGCCTCGCCGACCACCACAGCGTGCGCCCCGGGATCGACCCGGTGCGCTATGTCGGGCTGCGCGCGCTCGACGACCTCGCCTACGGCCTCGGGCTGTGGCAGGGCGTCGTGCGGCAGCGCTCGATCGGAGCCTTGATCCCGTTGCTGCGCAGGCGATCTCGCGGCGACAACGAGCACCCCAGGAAGGGGATGGACCCATGAGCAGCGGCTGGTTCGAGACGGTGGCAGAAGCGCAACGCCGGGCCGAGAAGCGGTTGCCGCGGTCGGTCTACAAGGCGCTCCTCGCCGGATCCGAGCGCGGCCTGACCTATCGCGACAACATCGAGGCGTTCGGCGAGCTGGGCTTCGCCCCGCACGTCGCGGGCATGCCCGCCGACCCGCAGCTCGGCACGACCGTGCTGGGGCAGGAGATCGCGCTGCCGGTGATCATCTCCCCCACCGGCGTGCAGGCCGTGCACCCCGAGGGCGAGGTCGCCGTGGCCAGGGCCGCCGCCGCCCGCGGGACGGCGGTCGGGCTCAGCTCGTTCGCGAGCCAGCCGATCGAGGAGGTCGTGGCGGCCAACGACAAGACGTTCTTCCAGATCTACTGGTCCGGCGACCGGGCCACGATGGAGCGCCGGCTGCAGCGCGCCCAGGAGGCCGGCGCCAAGGCGATCATCGCGACGCTCGACTGGACCTTCGCGCACGGCCGCGACTGGGGCAGCCCGACGATCCCCGAGGCCCTGACGCCCAAGGCGATGCTGTCGTTCGCTCCCGAGGTCGCCCTCAAGCCGCGGTGGCTCCTCGACTTCGCGCGGTCCGGCGCGCTGCCCGACCTGACCACCCCCAACATGGCCGAGCGCGGCGAGAAGGGGCCGACGTTCTTCGGGGCGTACGGCGAGTGGATGACCACCCCGCCGCCGACCTGGGAGGACATCGCCTGGCTGCGCAGCCAGTGGGACGGCCCGTTCCTGCTCAAGGGCGTGTGCCGCATCGACGACGCCCGGCGGGCGGTCGACGCGGGCGTGAGCGCGATCTCGGTGTCGACCCACGGCGGCAACAACCTCGACGGCACCCCCGGCGCGATCCGGATGCTGCCCGGCATCGCCGACGCGGTCGGCGACCAGGTCGAGGTGCTCTTCGACAGCGGGGTGCGCCGGGGCGGCGACGTGGTCAAGGCGCTCGCCCTGGGGGCGCGCGCGGTGATGATCGGCCGGGCCTACCTGTGGGGCCTCGCGGCCAACGGCCAGGCCGGGGTGGAGAACGTGCTCGACATCATGAGCGGCGGCATCCGCTCGGCGATGCTCGGCCTGGGGCGCACGTCGGTGCAGGAGCTGACGCGCGAGGACGTGCTGATCCCGGAGGGGTTCACCCGCGAGCTCGGAGCGTGAGACGCGAGCGGCGCGGAGGCCGTCCCGCGGTCAGGACGCGCGCGCAGGTTCGGCGCCCCCGAGCTGTGCTCCAGTGTGCTCCCCAGCACTGACATCGAGACCGGACGCAACGTGGTTGCAACGTCCCCCTTCCTAGCGTGACCGGGGTCACAACAACCCGACACGTGGGGAGCACGAGAGCATGACCACCTACACACCTCCTGGACAGTCGGGCTCGCCCGTCGAGGTCGCGACCCGATACGGCCACTTCATCGGCGGAGAGTGGGTCGACCCGGTCAAGGGCGGCTACTTCGAGAACATCACGCCGGTCACCGGTCAGGTGTTCACCGAGATCGCCCGCGGCACCGAGGGCGACGTGGAGGCGGCGCTGGACGCCGCGCACGCCGCCGCCGACTCGTGGGGCCAGACGGCGCCGTCGGCCCGCGCGGATGTCCTCCTGAAGATCGCGGACCGGCTGGAGCAGAACCTCGAGGCCATCGCCGTGGCCGAGAGCTGGGACAACGGCAAGGCCGTGCGGGAGACGCTGGCCGCCGACATCCCGCTCGCGGTCGATCACTTCCGTTACTTCGCGGGTTGCCTTCGGGCACAAGAGGGTTCGATCGCCGAGATCGACGAGAACACCATCGCCTACCACTTCCACGAGCCGCTGGGTGTGGTCGGTCAGATCATCCCGTGGAACTTCCCGATCCTGATGGCCGCGTGGAAGCTCGCACCGGCGCTGGCCGCCGGCAACGCCGTGGTGCTGAAGCCGGCCGAGCAGACGCCGTGGTCGATCCTCAAGGTGGCCGAGCTGGTCGGCGACCTGCTGCCGCCGGGCGTGCTCAACATCGTCAACGGCTTCGGCGTCGAGGCCGGCAAGCCGCTGGCGTCGAGCTCGCGCGTCGCCAAGGTCGCCTTCACCGGCGAGACGACCACCGGCCGGCTGATCATGCAGTACGCCGCGGAGAACATCATCCCGGTCACGCTGGAGCTCGGCGGCAAGTCGCCCAACGTCTTCTTCGACAACGTCGCCAGCGAGCGAGACGCCTTCTACGACAAGGCTCTCGAAGGGTTCGCGATGTTCGCGCTGAACCAGGGCGAGGTCTGCACCTGCCCGTCGCGCGCGCTCGTGCAGTCCTCGATCTACGACGGGTTCGTGCGCGACGGCGTGGAGCGCGTCGAGAAGATCGTGCAGGGCAACCCGCTCGACACCGAGACCACGATGGGCGCGCAGGCGAGCAACGACCAGCTCGAGAAGATCCTGTCCTACATCGACATCGGCCGGCAGGAGGGCGCCAAGGTCCTCACCGGCGGTGAGCGCAACGTGCTCGAGGGCGACCTGGCCGGCGGCTACTACGTCGCGCCGACGGTGTTCGAGGGCGACAACTCGATGCGCATCTTCCAGGAGGAGATCTTCGGACCGGTCGTGTCGGTCGCCCGGTTCGACGACGAGGCCGACGCGCTCAAGATCAGCAACGACACGCTGTACGGCCTCGGGGCCGGCGTGTGGAGCCGCGACGGGGCGCAGGCGTACCGGATGGGCCGGGGCATCAAGGCCGGCCGGGTCTGGACCAACTGCTACCACGCCTATCCGGCGCACGCGGCCTTCGGCGGCTACAAGCAGTCGGGCATCGGTCGCGAGACGCACAAGATGATGCTCGACCACTACCAGCAGACGAAGAACCTGCTGGTGTCCTACTCCCCCGATGCGCTCGGATTCTTCTGAGCCGCAACGGGACTCGACGACCAACGAGGGTGAGCCGATGAGCCGAGAGCCCACCCGGGTCGAGCTCACCGACGAGGCGGCGGACCTGCTCCGCCGCCTCGTCGGGACGCACGGCCCGGTGATGTTCCACCAGTCCGGCGGGTGCTGCGACGGGTCGGCACCGATGTGCTACCCCGCCGGGGAGTTCCGCACCGGCGGCTCCGACGTGCACCTGCAGGACCTCGTCGTCGACGGCATCCCGGACGTGCCGTTCTGGATGTCGGGGTCGCAGTACGCGTACTGGCAGCACACGCACCTCACGGTCGACGTGGTGCCGGGGCGCGGGTCCGGCTTCTCGCTGGAGGGGCCCGAGGGGGTGCGCTTCCTGCTGCGGTCGCGGCTGATGAGCGACGCGGAGCTGGCGCACTTCGGACTGGTCGGGCGCGACGCGGGGAGCGGCCCCGCAGGGTCAGCGACGCGGGGCTCGGCGACCTAGGCTGGGCGCATGCGCGCCGAGCCGTTGTCCCGTCCGCACGCCTATCACGCCGAGGGCCCCGTCTGGTGGCCCGAGTGGGGAGGCCTGCGCTACGTCGACATGCTCGCGGGTGACGTGCTGCAGCTCGGGGAGAGCGGCTCGGTCACCCGCACCCACGTCGGCAAGGTCGCGGCGGCGCTGCGACCACGTGCAGGAGGGGGCGCGGTGGTCGCCGGCGAGCGCGGCTTCCTGCTGGGGCGCGCCGACGACCTCTCCGACCTGGTCGCAGGCCCAGACCTGTGGAGCGACAACGGGATTCGCTTCAACGACGGGGCCTGCGACCCGGCCGGCGCGTTCTACTGCGGGACCATGGCCTACGCCGCCACCACCGGCGCCGGGTCGCTCTGGCGGCTCGGCGCCGACCAGGCGCCGGCCCAGCAGGTGCTCACCGACCTGACCATCTCCAACGGGCTCGGGTGGTCGCCCGACGGGCGGACGGCGTACCTCAACGACACACCCACCCGCACGGTGTCTGCCTTCGACTGGTCCGCCGAGACCGGCCTCACCGAGCGGCGGCCGTTCGTCACCCTCGGCGACGACGTCGAGGGCAACCCCGACGGTCTGTGCGTCGACGCCGAGGGCGGGGTGTGGGTCGCGCTGTACGGCGGCTCGGCCGTGCACCGCTACTCCCCCGAGGGCTCGCTCGACGCCGTGATCGAGCTGGAGCCGACACAGGTCACGGCCTGCACGTTCGGCGGCGCCGACCTCGACACGCTCTACGTCACCACCTCGCGCGAGAACCTCAGCGACGACGAACAGCCTTTGGCGGGAAGTCTTTTCGCCTGCCAGCCCGGCGTGCGCGGCCTGCCCGCGCTGACGTACGCCGGCTAGGCCCGGTCCGGCCCGGCGCACGGAGCGCCGGGCCGGGTCGCGTCACTCGCCCTGCGGAGTCGCCTCGGCAGTCTCGCTCTCGTCGGGCGTCGCGGGGTCGGTCGGCTCCGGCTCCCGGTTGGAGTCGTCGGTGTGCGCGGGGTCGGGCAGGTCGCTCTCGGTGGCCGACGGTGTCTCGCCGCCGGTGACCTGGGCGATGCGGAAGCCCCCCTCCGGCGTCGCCACCACGCGGCCGGTCCACTGGACGTTCGGCACCGGGCCGCTCTCGGCCGTCAGCCAGCTCATGACGAGGTCGTTCTCCTCGCGGTACCAGGAGTCGATGCGCCCCTTGGTCATCGTCTTCCCCTGGTACTCAGCCAGCTGACCCAGGCTGAACGAGTCCTGGACGAACCACCCCTCGCGGTAGACCACGACCACCGACGGCCAGGTCACCCCGCCGGCGTCGCAGGAGAACTCGGCGACCAGCTCGTCCTGGCCGTCGCCGTCGAGGTCGACGCGGGTCGGCGCGGCCTGCGGGTTGTAGTCGGGCGAGCCCGGCGCGTTCACGGTGACGCTGCCGCGGCCGTACGTGGCCTTGCCGTCCTTCAGCTGGCCCGCCGGGTTGCCGCACATCGCCGGGTGCGAGGCGCTCTTCAGCCCTTCCAGGGTCAGCCGCCGGGCTGAGGCGACCGCCCCCGGCGGCGCGGTCTCGGTGTGCGGCCCGTCCGGATCGTCGGTCGAACCGCCCGACGGCGCCTTGCTCGACGCCGACGTGGGCGTGGCGGCCGAACCGCCCCCGGGCACCTGTCCGGTGTCCTGGCACCCGGCCAGCACCCCCACGGTCAGCACGGCGGCAACGGCGGTCAGCCTGCGAGTGGTCTTGCTGTTCACGGTCTCTCCCCTGTCGTTCGATGGATGTCGGTCGGACGCGTGTCCGACTCAGAGCGACGTGGTCTCCGCGCCACGGGCGACGTCGACGAGCTGCGGCTCGCCGTTCTTGAGCACCAGTCGACCGGTCCACGGGATCGTGGGCACGGGACCGACATCGGTGGTTCCCCATTTCACCTTCAGCGCGTTGCCGTCCACGTTCCAGCTCAGGACGCGCCCCTTCGACATCGGCTGCCCCTTGTACGCCGGCTGCTCCTTCAGATCGACGCTCCCCAGGATCTTCCAGTCGTCTCCGTAGACCACGATCACCGACGGCCAGGTGACGCCGCCGTTGTCGCACTCGAGCTCGGCGACCATCTCGTTGTCGCCGTCGTTGTCCAGGTCGAGACCGACCGGGCCGGCGGAAGGGTTGTAGCCGGGCGAGACGTGCCGGTCCATCAGCGTGACGTTGCCGTTGCCCACCTTCGCCTTGCCCTCCTTCAAGCGGCCCGCCGGGTTGTCGCACATGGCCGGGAACGGCGCGCTGAGCAGATCCGGCGCCTTCAGCTCGCCGCTCCCGCCGGTGCCGCGCGAGCCGTCAGAGCCCGAGTCGCCCGACGGCGCCTTGCTCGGTGACGAGGTGGGTGTGGCGGCCGAACCGCCCCCGGGCACCTGCCCGGTGTCCTGGCACCCGGCCAGCACCCCCACGGTCAGCACGGCGGCAACGGCGGTCAGCCTGCGAGTGGTCTTGCTGTTCACGATCTCTCCCCTGTCGTGGTGCGATGTACGTCCTCGGCCGCTCGGCGTACGCCCGTGAGCGGCACTCACGCAGACTGACGGCCCCCTGCCGCGCTCCGCTGCACCCCGAGAGAACCCTCTCGGTCACCCCCACGAACCCACGCCCGGAGCCGATTTCGCGGATCGGCCGGGCCCCCGGTAGCATTGCTCGTCGTTGCCCACCAGGGCGGCCTCTGCACCCGTAGCTCAACGGATAGAGCATCTGACTACGGATCAGAAGGTTAGGGGTTCGAATCCCTTCGGGTGCGCACTGAGTTGAGACAGTCGACCAAGCCCCGACCGGCGTACGTCCGGTCGGGGCTTGGTCGTTCCCCCGCACCGGCCGCGGGTGATCAGCCCGGGAACCGGCGCCACGCCCCGTCGCCGACCACCTCGACCGCCCCGTCCACCACCGAGATCGCGCAGCGGTCGTCGATGGCGTACGCCGGGCCGCCGATCCCGGCCGCCCACCGCTCGGCGTCGGCCGTCGTGTTCTCCGGAAGGTCCGGGTTGTCCAGGTGCGGGAAGATCGCGAAGTCGACCAGGCCGAGCGTCTCGTCCCCACCCGTCGGCGGTCGCCACGACGCCACGAAGTCGCTCCCGATGCGCGGCGTCAGCACCATGCTTCCGGCGCTCATGCCGAGCCACACCGTGTCGGCCAGCGACGGCAGCAGCTCGACCATCCCCGACTCGCGCATCCAGTGCGCGAGGTAGAGCGCGTCGCCACCGCCCACCAGCAGCACGTCGGCGGCGCGCACCCACGAGACCCACTCGTCGTCACCGAGGCTCGGCAGCGCGGTCAGCTCGAGCAGCCCCACCGAGCGCCACCCGAGCTCGGTCATCGGGCAGCGCGGCTCGGCCCCGGCCACGAAGTCCCAGGCGCGCTGCGGCCCGGACATGGCGTACGCCGCCGTCGGGATGCACAGCGCGTCCGCCTCCTCGACGGGCTTGCCGAGCATGCCCACCAGGGCGGCGCGGATCCCGGGGCTCGTCACGCCGGCCGACGCCAGGAGCAACCTCATCGCGCACCTCGCGCTGTCGGGCGGGGCACCGGTGGCCGCGCTCCCGCGAACGTAGCGCCCCGGCGACCCCACGGCCCCGCTTTCACCGGGAGCCACACGGGGTAGCGTCGCCGCCGTGCGCACCACCCGCGTCGA
The DNA here is from genome assembly GCF_006716095.1 of Barrientosiimonas humi. NCBI lineage: Bacteria > Bacillati > Actinomycetota > Actinomycetes > Micrococcales > Dermacoccaceae > Barrientosiimonas > Barrientosiimonas humi. The sequence continues at coordinate 137,642 of NZ_VFOK01000002.1, read as the reverse complement.
CCGGCGCAACGCGACCTTCCAGCAGTGGCAGGCGCTGCTCACCAACCGCACCAAACGCACCCGCGCCGGAGCGTTCCTCGTGCAGGGCGTGCGGCCGATCTCCCTCGCGGTGCAGCACGACTGGGAGATCCAGGCGTGGCTCGCCCTCGCCGGACGCCGGTCCGACTGGGCCGAGGCGACGATGCGCGACAAGCCCGCCCCGACGTACGCCCTCGCGCCCGACCTGATGGCAGAGCTGGCCGAGAAGGAGGACGGCGCAGAGCTGCTGGCGCTGGTCGGCATGCCGCCCGACGACCTCACCCGGATCACCCCCGAGCCGGGCCGGCCGGCGCTGGTCTTCGACCGTCCGAGCGTGCCCGGCAACATCGGCACCCTGCTGCGCTCGGCCGACGCCCTCGGCGGGTCCGGCCTGGTCATCACCGGGCACGCGGCCGACCCCTACGACCCCAAGGCCGTGCGGGCCAGCACCGGGTCGATGTTCGCCCTGCCCGTCGTGCGCGCCGACTCGCACGCGCCGGTCGTGGACTGGGCCCGCGCGCAGGGCGCCACGCTGCTCGGCACCGACGAGCACGGCGACCACCCGCTCCCGGGTCACGACCTGTCCGGCCGCACCGTGGTCGTCGTCGGCAACGAGACCCGCGGCATGACCGCCGCGTGGCGCGACGCGTGCGACGCCACGCTCAGCATCCCGATGGGCGGCTCGGCGAGCTCGCTGAACGCGGCGTCCGCAGGCACGGTCGTGCTCTACGAGGCGGCGCGCTCCCGGTGATCCCGAGCCCCGCCGCACTCGTGGTGGGATGACCCGGTGAGCTCCGCCGTCACCTTCTCGGTCTCCCCCGACTACTACCGCGCCGCCGTCGCCGAGCTGCGCCGCTCGCTCGACGTCGCGTCGGTGCGCCGCCTGGGCGACGACGCGGGCGTCGTCGAGCTGCGCCAGACGCCCGATCAGTCTGGTGCGCAAGGGGATTCGCTGCGCACGGTCGCCGACGCGTGCCGTCGCGGCGAGGTCCGGTTCGTCCGGCACCTGGCCGCCGCCGACGCCCAGACCAAGACGTCGGCGCTGCGCGGCGGCCCCGACGACGCCGCCGACTGGGCGCTCGACGCCGTGCTCGACCGCATCGAGCCCGGCGACGAGGTCAGCCTGCACGTGTGGGACAGCGGGCAGGCGCCGTACGCCCCCGGCAAGGTGCGCAGGCCGCTGCTCGAGGCGCTCATCGACTCCGGCGCCCGGGTGGTCACCTCGGGCGCACCGCGCACGGTGAGCGTGTGCCTCGGCGAGGAGCGCAGCACGGCCGGCATCGGCGCGAGCGCCGACGGCCTGTCCGACTGGGGCGGTGGCCGGATGCGCCTGGCCAGCCGCAAGGAGCAGGTGTCGCGCGCGGAGTTCAAGCTCGAGGAGCTGTTCTCGCTCGTCGGGGCGCCGGAGGTGACCAGCGCCGTCGACCTCGGCGCCAGCCCCGGCGGCTGGACCCGGATCGTGCACGGCCTCGGGGCCACCCGCATCGACGCGGTCGACCCTGCCGACCTCGACCCGCGGGTGCTCGCCCTGCCCGGGGTGACCCATCACCGCACGACGGCGGGCGAGTTCGTGAACGGTCCCGACGCCGCGCCGGTCGACCTGATCGTCAACGACATGCGGATGGTCCCCCACCTCACCGCGCACACGATGGTCGAGGCGGCCCCGCTGCTGCGCCCGGGCGGGCTCGCGATCGTCACCTTCAAGCTCGGCACGAACAACCCGGTCAAGCAGGCCGACGAGTCGCTGGACCTGATGGCGCCGGCGTACGAGCCGGTCTTCGTGCGTCAGCTGCAGCACAACCGCCAGGAGCTCACGGTCGTCGCGCGACCCCGCCACTGACGTACGACACCGGGCGAGAACCGCACGTAAAACGTGCTCGTGCGTGATCGATTCTGTTGGATCGGGGTGCATGGCGTCCGGTTGGCCGACGGGCGACCGGCAACCCAACAAACCAGCCAGCATGTGTGACGAGCGTCACACTCGGGCCCCTCGGCGCGATTCTCGGCGGCCCGACCGGCGCCCGTAACGTCACGGCCACGTCGCCTTCGCACCCCGGCGACGCACCACCCGCGATGGCGCGCCCGCCCGACGCATGCCGTCCGGCCGGCAGCCGAAAGAGGCACAGCATGACTGCACAGGACGTCGCCCAGCCCGAGTCGGCCCAGGGCACCACGCACACCCAGCTGCAGCAGTGGGTCGACGAGGTCGCCGCGCTGACCACCCCCGACCGCATCCACTGGGTGACCGGCAGCGACGAGGAGTGGACCGAGCTCACCGACAAGCTGGTCGACGCCGGCACGTTCGTGCGCCTCGACGAGTCGAAGAAACCGAACAGCTTCTACGCCGCCTCCGACCCGACCGACGTCGCGCGCGTGGAGGACCGCACGTTCATCTGCTCCGTGGACGAGAAGGACTCCGGCCCCACCAACAACTGGATGGCGCCGGACGAGATGAAGCGCATCATGACCGACCTCTACCGCGGGTGCATGGCCGGTCGGACGATGTACGTCATCCCCTTCGTCATGGGGCACCTGGACTCCGAGAACCCCATGTTCGGTGTCGAGATCACCGACTCCGAGTACGTCGTCGTGTCGATGCGCGTCATGGCCCGCTGCGGCACCCAGGTGCTGCGCCGCATCGAGGAGCTCGGCGACGACGCGCGCTACGTGCCGGCGCTGCACTCGGTCGGCGCCCCGCTCGCCGAGGGCCAGGCCGACGTGCCGTGGCCGTGCAACGACGAGAAGTACATCGTGCAGTTCCCCGAGGAGCGCACGATCTGGTCGTTCGGCTCCGGCTACGGCGGCAACGCGCTGCTCGGCAAGAAGTGCTACTCGCTGCGCATCGCGAGCGTCATGGCGCGCGACGAGGGCTGGCTCGCCGAGCACATGCTCATCCTCAAGCTGACCTCGCCCGAGCAGCAGGTCTACTACGTCGCCGCGGCCTTCCCGAGCGCGTGCGGCAAGACCAACCTCGCCATGCTCAAGCCGACCATCCCGGGCTGGAAGGTCGAGACGCTCGGCGACGACATCGCCTGGATGCGCTTCGGCAAGGACGGCCGCCTCTACGCCGTCAACCCCGAGTTCGGCTTCTTCGGCGTCGCCCCGGGCACCAACGAGCACACCAACCCGCACGCGATGGCGACGATCAACAAGGGCAACTCGGTCTTCACCAACGTCGCCCTCACCGACGACGGCGACATCTGGTGGGAGGGCCTGGAGAACGAGCCGGCCCACGCCACGTCGTGGAAGGGCCAGGACTGGACGCCCGAGTCCGAGGAGCTGTCCAGCCACCCCAACTCCCGCTACTGCACCCCGATCGAGCAGTGCGACATCCTCGCGAAGGAGTACTACGACCCGCAGGGCGTGCCGATCTCGGCGATCCTGTTCGGCGGCCGCCGCAAGACCACGGTGCCGCTGGTGACCGAGTCGCGCGACTGGCTGCACGGCACGTTCATGGGCGCGACGCTGTCGTCGGAGACCACCGCCGCCGCGGTCGGTCAGGTCGGCGTGGTGCGCCGCGACCCGATGGCGATGCTGCCGTTCATCGGCTACAACGCCGGCGACTACTTCCAGCACTGGGTCAACGTCGGCAAGGACGCGGACGCCAGCAAGCTGCCGAAGATCTTCTACGTGAACTGGTTCCGCCGGGACGACGAGGGCGGGTTCCTCTGGCCGGGCTTCGGCGAGAACTCCCGCGTGCTCAAGTGGGTCATCGAGCGCATCGAGGGCAAGGCCGCCGCGGTCGAGACCCCGATCGGCCACGTCCCGACGCCGGAGTCGCTCGACACCGACGGCCTGGACCTGAGCGACGCCGAGCTGGAGCAGGCGCTCGCGGTCGACGCCGAGGAGTGGAAGGCCGAGATCCCGCAGATCGAGGAGTGGTTCGCCAAGTTCGGCGACGACCTCCCGACGCAGCTGCGGGTCGAGCTCGACGGTCTGAAGGCCCGCCTGGGCGTCTGACCGAGCGCAGGACGTACGCCGGCCGCCCCACCTCCTCGAGGTGGGGCGGCCCCCCTTACGGCAGGGGCGGCCCACGTATGACGTGGGCCGCCCCTGCCGTATCCGGGCCGCCCCTCCCGCGCGGGAGAAGGGAGGGGTGGGGCAGATCACCCTTTGCGGTCGTGCAACCTCGGAGCGGGTCAGGCGTCCTCGTAGGTAGTGGTCCGACCAGCCACTGCGCCGTCGCGGCGCTCAACACCTGACCGGGGAGGCGAAGGCATGACAACCTTGGCCTCGGCAGCCACGCCCGCGGTCACCCGGACCGTCCGGGCCCGTGGGACGGGGGTGACGTTCGTGCCGGCCGAGGTCGACCTGGCGGATCTCTACGCCGCCCACCACCTCAGCATGGTGCGTCTGGCCCGGCTGCTCGTCGACGACCTCGCCACCGCCGAGGACGTCGTCCAGGACGCCTTCCTCGGCCTGCACCGCAACCAGGCGACGCTGCGCGACCCCGGCGCGGCGGTGGGATACATCCGCCAGGCGGTGGTCAACCAGGCCCGGTCCACCCTGCGCCGCCGCCGCACCGCGCGCGCCCACCTGCGGGTCGCCGAGCCCGACGTCGCCCCGCCGGCCGACGCCGGCCTGCTGCTCTCCGAGGAGCACCAGCAGGTGCTCCAGGCGGTGCGCCGGCTGCCCGAGCGGCAGCGCGAGGTCCTGGTCCTGAGATTCTGGTCCGGCCTGTCCGAGGCCGAGATCGCCCAGGCGATGGGGGTGTCCCGAGGGACCGTGAAGTCCCAGGCGAGCCGCGCGATGAAGACCCTGCAGACGTACTTGGAAGAAGCCCGATCATGACCGACCCCCTCGAGCAGCGCCTGCGCGATGCGTTCGAGGCGAGCGCGCGCAGCATCACCCCCGAGCAGCTCGACCGCGACCGCGAGACGCAGCTGCGTCGACGCCTGGCCGAGGAGCCGCCCGCCGCCGGTGGCGGCCGCCTCGGCAGCGCCGGTCGTGGCCCCGCCGGAAGGGGCTGGCGTCTCGCGGCGGCCGGTCTCACCGCCGCGGCCATGGGGCTGGGCGTGCTCACCCTGACCCTCGACCGCGACCAGCAGGGCAGCCAGGTCGCCGAGAGCTCACGCTCGGTCGCGACCGTCACCTCAACCGTGCAGGTCACCACCGAGGGCGGCTCCCCGGGGCAGAGCCCGGGCGCCACCGGCACGCCGGGCGCGCCGAGCCAGCCGGCCCCCGGCACCACCCCGGGCGCGGCACCCACCGGCCAGACGCCGGGCGGACCCGCGCCGCAGCAGTCCCCGCCGGCGCCCCAGCAGCCGGGCCAGCCGCGCCCGCCCCAGCAGACCCGGCCCGCCCCGTTGCCGCCGGGCGCACCCGGCCCGTCGCCGCAGGCCCCCGGAGCCCCGGGGTCCCCCGCGCCGGGAGCGCCGCCGGCCGCACCCACGGCGAGCCCGCGCGCCGAGACCACCGCCCCCGACACCTCCGACCCGGACGCGCCCGACACGCCCCAGGAACCCGAGGCGCCCAGCCCGAGCGAGTCGCCGGCACCGACGTACGCCGCGCCCGTCCCGCCGCAGGCGGCCCCGACCCCACCCCCGCCGCCGGCCGACGAGCGCCCCGGCACCTGGCTGCAGGTCACGACCAGCGCCGACCGCGTCGAGGGCCGCACGGTCTACTGGAGCAGCTCGGCGATCGGGCAGGCCCACGTCACCTCGCCGGGCGCGGGGATCATGTCCTTCACCGTCGAGTTCGGCGACGGCGACCGCGAGGAGCACTACGTCAACGACAGCTGCGACACGGCCGCCCCAGTCGTCGCGCTCAGCCAGGCGCTCGCCAGCGAGCGTCAGCACGTCTACGCCGCGCCCGGCACCTACACGATCCGGGTGACCGTGTCCTACTGCGGCGACCAGGGCGCCGGCAGCTCCTCCGCCGGCAGCGCCGAGGTCACCGTCCCCTGACCCGACGCCACCGGCCCGGCCCGCGTCCGCCCCGGTGAGATCGGTGCGCACACAGCACGAGGTCGTACCGAGATCTGGCTCAGGGAGATCTCGGTACGACCTCGCGGGCTGACGCCGGTCGGCTCGCCGGCGGACGGGTCAGGCGTTGGCCGGGGCCTCCGGCGCCGCGTCGCTGTCGGTGTCCTTGACCCAGTCGAGCGTGCGCTTGACCGCCTTGTCCCACTTGGTCATGAGCGCGGTGACCTGCTCGGAGTCCATCTCCGGCTCCCAGCGCTTGTCCTCGGCCCACTGCTTGCGCAGCTCGTCCTCGTCCTTCCAGAAGCCGACCGCGAGACCGGCGGCGTAGGCCGCGCCGAGGCAGGTGGTCTCGGTGATCTCCGGGCGGATGACGGGCACCCCGAGCAGGTCGGCCTGGAACTGCATGGGGGTGTCGTTGCCGACCATGCCGCCGTCGACCTTCAGCTCGGAGAGGTCGACGCCGGAGTCGGCGTTCATCGCGTCGACGACCTCCTTGCTCTGGAAGGCCACGGCCTCCAGCGCCGCCCGCGCGATGTGGTTCTTGTTCGCATAGCGGGTCAGGCCGACGATCACGCCGCGGGCGTCGCTGCGCCAGTGCGGGGCGAACAGACCGGAGAAGGCGGGCACGACGTAGACGTCGCCGTTGTCCTCGACCTTCTTGGCGAGGTCCTCGACCTCCGGCGCCTGCTTGATCAGCCCCAGGTTGTCGCGCAGCCACTGCACCAGCGAGCCGGTGACGGCGATGGACCCCTCGAGGGCGTAGATCGGCTTGTTCTCGCCGATCTTGTAGCAGACGGTCGTGATCAGGCCGTTCTTGGACATGACCTTCTCCTCGCCCGTGTTGAGCAGGAGGAAGTTGCCCGTGCCATAGGTGTTCTTGGCGGTGCCCGGCTCGAAGCAGACCTGGCCGAAGGTCGCGGCCTGCTGGTCGCCGAGGATGCCCGCGATCGGCACGCCGCCGAGCACGCCGCGCTCGCGGACCTTGCCGTACTCCTCCGCCGAGGAGCGGATCTCCGGCAGCATCGACATCGGGATCTTCATGTCCTCGGCGATCGACTCGTCCCAGTCGAGCGTCGACAGATCCATCAGCAGGGTGCGCGAGGCGTTCGTGACGTCGGTGATGTGCACCCCGCCCTCGACGCCGCCGGTCATGTTCCAGACCAGCCAGGTGTCCATGTTGCCGAAGAGCAGGTCGCCCTTCTCGGCCTTCTCGCGCGCCCCGTCGACGTTGTCGAGGATCCAGCGCACCTTGGGGCCGGAGAAGTAGGTCGCGAGCGGCAGGCCGACCTTGTCGCGATAACGCTCGGCCCCGCCGCCGAGCGCGCCCAGCTCGTCGCAGATGTCGTCGGTGCGGGTGTCCTGCCAGACGATGGCGTTGTAGACCGGCTCACCGGTGGTCTTGTCCCAGACCAGCGCGGTCTCGCGCTGGTTGGTGATGCCCACGGCCGCGATGTCGCTGGCCTTGAGGTCCTTCTGGGCCAGCGCCTCGGCGGTGACCTTGCGGGTGTTGTTCCAGATCTCCTTGGCGTCGTGCTCCACCCAGCCCGCCTTGGGGAAGATCTGCTCGTGCTCCATCTGCGCGACGGCGGCGATCTTGCCGTCGTGGTCGAAGATCATGCAGCGGGTGCTGGTGGTCCCCTGGTCGATAGCGGCGATGTAGCTGCTCACAAAAGCCTCCTTGGCTCAGATGCTCAGATGTAGAGGTTGGCGAGGACACCGGCGATGACGCCGCCGATGATCGGACCGACCACCGGGATCCAGGCGTAGCCCCAGTTGCTGTCGTCCTTGTGCGGGATGGGCAGCAGCGCGTGCGCGATGCGCGGGCCCAGGTCGCGGGCCGGGTTGATGGCGTACCCCGTGGGGCCACCGAGGCTCGCGCCGATCCCGACCACGAGCAGGGCCACGGCCAGCGGGCCGAGCCCGGACGGCGTCTGCCCGAAGGTGATGATCACGAAGACCAGCACGAAGGTGCCGATGATCTCGGTCATCAGGTTCCACGGGGTGCTCTTGATCTGCGGACCGGTGGAGAAGACGCCGAGCGACGCGGCGTCGCCGCGCTCGTCGAACTGCTTCTTGTACGCCATCCAGCACAGCACGGCGCCGAGGAAGGCGCCGACCATCTCACCGGCCAGGTAGACCAGCGTGGACGTGACCGTGATCGGGACGCCCTTGGCGTACTCGCCGGCGTCGTTGGCCAGCAGGCCGAAGGTCACGGCGGGGTTGAGGTGCGCGCCCGACTTGTAGGCGCCGTAGACACCGGCGAACACCGCCAGCCCCCACCCGAAGTTGACCATCAGGAAGCCGCCCTCGAAGCCGTTGTTCTTCGGCAGCGCGACGTTGGCGACGACGCCGCAGCCGAGCAGCAGCAGCAACGCGGTCCCGAAGACCTCGCTGACGAACACTTGCCCCAGACTCATGGTGTGCCTTTCGTCTCGATGAGGGCTCGGACGCACGGTGCGGCTGCGACGCCCTCGACGTGCTCAGTAGGCTTCGATTCCTACCGCACTTCGGGGTTGTCGGTACACCGAACGGGTGATGCCCGAGCCCTGTGTCGCGTCGAGAGAGGATCCCCGTCATGGTGATGCAGCCGTTCAGCGCCACACTCGGTCCGGCCGAGCACGCACAGGCTTGGAAGGAGCTCACCGAGCGTGAGTTCGACGTGCTGGTCATCGGCGGCGGCGTCACCGGAGCCGGCACGGCGCTCGACGCGGCGACCCGTGGGCTGCGCACCGGCCTCGTCGAGGCGCGCGACTTCGCGAGCGGCACCTCCTCGCGCTCGTCCAAGCTGTTCCACGGCGGCCTGCGCTACCTGGAGCAGATGAACTTCTCGCTCGTGGCCGAGGCGCTCAAGGAGCGCGAGCTGATGCTCACCCACATCGCGCCCCACCTGGTGCACCCCGTGCCGTTCCTCTACCCGCTGTCGCACCGCGGCTGGGAGCGGCCGTACGTCGCCACCGGCCTGGCCATGTACGACCAGATGGGCGGGGCACGCTCGGTGCCGCGGCAGAAGCACCTCACCAAGGGCGGGGCGCTGCAGCTGTTCCCGGGTCTGAAGTCCGACGCCCTCGTCGGGGCCGTGCGCTACTACGACGGCCAGGCCGACGACGCCCGCCACACCATGACCGTGGCCCGCACGGCGGCGCACTACGGCGCGGTCGTGCGCTCCTCGACCGAGGTCGTCGAGATCCTCACCGAGGCCGACCGCGTGGTCGGCGCGGTGGTGCGCGACGTCGAGACCGACGAGCGGGCCACCGTGCGCGCCAAGGTCGTCATCAACGCCACCGGCGTGTGGACCGACGACATCCAGAAGATGACCGGCGGCCGGGGCCGCTTCCGGGTGCGGGCGTCCAAGGGCGTGCACATCCTGGTCAACCGCGACCGGATCGCCGGCGAGGTCGGCCTGATCCTGCGCACCGAGAAGTCGGTGCTGTTCGTCATCCCGTGGGACCAGCACTGGATCATCGGCACCACCGACACCGACTGGGCGCTCGACCTGGCGCACCCCGCCGCGACCGCCACCGACATCGAGTACCTGCTCGAGCACGTCAACACGGTGCTGGCCGTGCCGCTGACCCACGACGACATCGTCGGCGTCTACGCCGGCCTGCGGCCGCTGCTCGCCGGTGAGAGCGAGGACACCAGCCAGCTCTCGCGCGAGCACGCCGTGGCCCGCTCGGCCCCCGGCATGGTCTCCATCGCCGGCGGGAAGTACACCACCTACCGGGTGATGGCCAAGGACGCCGTCGACGCCGCCGCCGAGGACCTCGGCCAGATCAGCGAGTCGGTGACCGAGCACGTCCCCCTCGTCGGGGCCGACGGCTACGCCGCGATGCTCAACCTCAAGTCCGAGCTCGGGCGCGAGGCGGGCCTGCCGGAGTGGCGCATCGAGCACCTGCTCGGCCGCTACGGCTCCAAGCTGCACGAGGTGCTGGCGCTCGGCGACGAGGACCCCTCGATGCTCGAGCCGGTCGCCTCCGCGGAGAAGTACCTGCGGGCCGAGCTGAAGTACGCCGTCACCCACGAGGGCGCGCTGCACCTCGCCGACGTGCTCGCCCGGCGCACCCGCATGTCGATCGAGACCAAGCACCGCGGGGTCGACGCCGCCGAGGAGACCGCCGACATCATGGCGGCGGTGCTCGGCTGGGACGAGGCCACCAAGGCGCGCGAGATCGAGGCCTACAAGGAGCGGGTCGCGGCCGAGATCGCCTCGCAGCAGCTCGCGACCGACGCCGAGAGCGACGCCACCCGCACCAAGGCTCCCGAGACCCGCCCCGGCCTGCGCGACGTGACCGCCACCACCTGAGGGTTCGCGCCGACACAGGATTCGCACAGGTTGGTGATGGCGCCGGCACAGAGGCGCGCGCTTCACTGCTGCTATGAGCAGCAGCGCGCCCCTCGCCCGCGTCGACGGCAACCCCGTGCGGGTGCTGGTCGTCGACGACGAGAACAACCTCACCGAGCTGCTGTCGATGGCGCTGCGCTACGAGAAGTGGGACGTCAAGAGCGCCGGCACCGGCTCGCAGGCGGTGCGCGTGGCCAAGGAGTTCAAGCCCGACGCGGTCGTGCTGGACATGATGCTGCCCGACTTCGACGGCCTCGAGGTGCTGCGCCGGCTGCGCGACGAGAACCCCACGGTGCCCGTGCTGTTCCTCACCGCGCGTGACGCCGTCGAGGACCGGGTGGCCGGGCTGACCGCCGGCGGGGACGACTACGTCACCAAGCCGTTCTCGCTGGAGGAGGTCGTCGCGCGCGTGCGCGCGCTGCTGCGCCGCACCGTGCTGCTGCAGGAGGAGTCCGACTCGGTGCTGGTCGTCGGCGACCTGACGCTCGACGAGGACAGCCACGAGGTCACCCGCGGCGGTGACGAGATCGCTCTGACCGCAACGGAGTTCGAGCTGCTGCGCTATCTCATGCGCAACCCACGGCGGGTGCTGTCCAAGGCGCAGATCCTCGACCGCGTGTGGCACTACGACTTCGGCGGCCAGGCCAACGTCGTCGAGCTGTACATCTCCTACCTGCGCAAGAAGATCGACGCGGGGCGGACCCCGATGATCCACACCATGCGCGGCGCGGGGTACGTCCTCAAGCCGGCTGCGTGACCGGCACCAGCCCTTCGGCTCGGCGGGCGCGCGCGCTCCGGCCGAGCGGCTGGAACCTGCGCACCAAGCTGGTCGCCTCGATCGTCCTGCTCTATCTGGCCGTCACGCTGGTGACGGGTGCCGCCACCGTGCTGGGCTCGCGCACCAGCCAGCTGTCCCAGATGGACGAGCAGCTGCGCAGCGCCGCGCTCGCGCTGGAGGGCGGCGACGCCGGCAAGAGCGGGCCGCCGCCGGGGCTCGGTCTGTCCCAGGTCACCTGCACGGTCGCCCAGGACGGCACGATCGTGCAGCGCGTGGTCGACGGCAGCCTGGCGAGCACCTGCTACGTCTCCGGCACCGACGGCAGCCGCAACGACCTGACGCAGCGGCAGGTCGAGACCCTGATGCGCACGCTCTCGCCGCAGCAGTCCGCCGGGCCGGTCACCCGCGCGGTGGACGGCTCCGACTATCGCGTCGTCACCGCCCAGCGCTCGGGCCTGGTGCGCACCCGCGAAGGCACCGAGGAGCAGACCCTCACCGAGGTGCGCGGCCTGCCGCTCGCGCCGGTGCAGGAGTCGGTCGACCGCCTGGTGCGCACCGTCGCCCTCGTCGGCCTGTTCGGCCTGCTGTTCATCGTGCTCGCGTCGTGGCTGCTCGTGCGCCGCAACCTGGCGCCGCTGCGCCGGGTCGCCGGCACGGCCCGCCGGGTGTCGCACCTGCCGCTGGCCGAGGGCGCCGCGCAGACGTCGTCCGAGCGGGTCGCGCCCGCCGACACCGACCCCGGCACCGAGGTCGGCCAGGTCGGCGTCGCCCTCAACGAGCTGCTCGACCACGTGGACCGCTCGCTCACCGCGCGGCACCGCTCGGAGCTGCAGGTGCGCCAGTTCGTCGCCGACGCGAGCCACGAGCTGCGCACCCCGCTCGCCTCGATCCGCGGCTACGCCGAGCTGTCCCGCAAGGAGCCCGAGCCGGTGCCCGAGGGCGTGGTGCACGCGCTGGGCCGCATCGAGGCCGAGGCCGACCGGATGACCGAGCTGGTCGAGGACCTGCTGCTGCTCGCCCGGCTGGACGCCGGGCGTCCGCTGGCCCAGGACCCGGTGGACCTGACGATGGTCGTGATGGAGACGGTCAGCGACGCCCGCGCCGCCGGCCCCGACCACCGCTGGGCCCTGGAGCTGCCCGACGAGCCCGCCGAGGTCGTCGGCGACGAGGCCCGGCTGCGGCAGGTGCTGATCAACGTGCTGGCCAACGCCCGCACGCACACCCCGCCGGGCACGCTCGTCACGACCGCGATCCGGCCGGTCCCCGGCGGGGTCGAGCTGCGGGTGAGCGACACCGGGCCGGGGGTGCCGCCGCAGCTGCAGGCGCGCGTCTTCGAGCGGTTCACCCGGGGTGACGCCGCCCGCCAGCGCGCCGGTGGCAGCAGCGGCCTCGGGCTGTCGATCGTGCACGCGGTCGTGAGCGCGCACGGCGGCCGTGTCGGGCTGACCAGCCGCCCGGGCGAGACGACGGTGACCATCGCGCTCCCGGCGACGCCGCCCCCGCTCGCGCCCCCTCCCCCGGCCGCCCCGCCCGGCCCCGCACCCGCCTGAGCTGCTGGCGCAGATCGTGCGACGACGTACGACATGCCCAACCCCGCCGTACGCCCTCGGCCGGCACAGCGAAGGGCCCTCACCTGGTCGGTGAGGGCCCTTCGTGCGCTGTGGCGGAGGCGGAGGGATTTGAACCCTCGATGGGGTTGTAGCCCCAAACCCGCTTAGCAGGCGGGCGCCATAGACCTGACTAGGCGACGCCTCCCCGTCGAGCGTCCGCCAGGCTACCTGCGGCGCGGGTTCCCGACCAAACCGGACCGCCCAGCAACCACACAGGTTGATGTGGCGTCATGCTCGGTAACCGATCTGAGATGCTCGGGGTCACATCTGCTCGGTTCGCCTGACACTGCTGGAGACGGTGCGGGACGATGATCGGCGGTCGCGCCCCGACAGCATCGACGGTCGACCGTGCGCCACCCGAGCCGCACCGTGACCCGGTGCCTCCCGAGCCCCGCGAAGGATGATCCATGAGCCAGCCGCCGCCGGCGACGCCCCCGCAGCGGCCGTACGACCCCCGGGACGAGCCGGGCGGGTCGGATCCTCTCTCCCGCAGCGGCTGGCGCGACCAGCAGGCGGGGCAGCGCGCCCAGCACAACGGTGAGGTGCGCCGGGCGTTCGGGCTCACCGCGCTGAGCACCCTGCTGCCCGGTCTCGGCCTGATCTTCACCCGCCGCCGCGGCCTCGGCATCCTGATGGCGCTGGCCGCGCTGATCACCTTCGGGCTCGTCGGTTTCTCGCTGCTCAGCGGCGGCGTGATCAGCAGCGCGGCGGGGTTCCTCACCGCGCGCGGGCTGCTGCTCCTGCTCGCCCTGTTCGTCATCGGCGGCGTGGTCTGGGTGCTCGGCATCATGCTGACCGCGCAGGAGACGGTGCGCGACTCGTGGTCGACGCGCTCGGTCTGGCTGCACCGCATCTTCGCCGCCGCCCTGTGCCTGCTGATCGCCGCGCCGTCGGCCCGCGGCGCGCAGTACGTCCTGATCACCAAGGACGCCTTCACCCGGATGACCGAGGAGCGCTACGCCGGCCGCGGCGGCTCGGCGCGCACCCCCGACGGCGGCTCCGACCCGTGGCGCGACGTGCCGCGCGTCAACGTGCTGCTCATCGGCTCCGACGCGGCCGACCAGCGCACCGGCGTGCGCACCGACTCGCTGATGGTCGCGAGCATCGACACCAAGACCGGCGACACCGTGCTGATCAGCGTGCCGCGCAACCTGCAGAAGGTGCCCTTCCCCGCCGACAACCCGCTGAAGAAGGTCTATCCGAACGGCTTCGACTGCGGCAACGAGTGCCTGATGGACGCCGTCTGGGAAGAGGCCGCCACCAAGAACCGCGACAAGTTCCCCGCCGACGAGGCCAACCCGGGGCTGAACACCACCCGCGAGGTCGTGCAGGAGATCGTCGGGCTCCCGATCGACTACACCACCGTGGTCGACCTGTCCGGCTTCACCAAGCTCGTCGACGCCATGGGCGGGGTCACGATGAACGTGCCGACCCGCATCCCGATCGGCGGCGTCATCCGCAACGGCTATGTCGTGCCCGGCAGCATCACCGACTGGATCGAGCCGGGCTATCAGCGGCTCAACGGGCACCAGGCGCTGTGGTACTCCCGCTCGCGCGCCACCACCAGCGACGACGACCGGATGCGTCGCCAGCGGTGCATGGTCAACGCCCTGGTGAGCCAGTCCAACCCGTTCTCGCTGCTGCAGAAGTTCCCCGACATCATGGCCGTCGCGGAGAACAACATCAGCTTCGACATCCCGCAGGAGCACCTGCCCGCCTTCGCGACCCTCGTGGAGACGATGCAGAAGGGGACGATGCGCAGCGTCAACCTGTCGCCGCCGATCATCAAGGGCTACGACCCCGACTACGCCAAGATCCGCGCGCTCGTGAAGCAGGCGACCACCGCCCCGCCGGAGAAGACGGCGCCGAAGTCGACCGGCTCGCCCACGCCGACGCCCAGCACGACCACGACGGCGCCGCCGACGAGCAGCAGCACCACCACGCAGGCGATCACCAACACGCGCGACTCCTGCTGAGAGACTGCGCACGGTCATACCGACGAAGGGGGGACGCTCGTGGCGCGTCACACGGTGCTGACCGCGGCCGTCGCCGGCGTGGTGCTGGCCGGCGGGCTCGGCGGCTACATGCTGCTCAGCGACTACCGCGAGGGCTCCGCCGCCGACGACGACGCGCGGGCGGCCGCCGAGCAGTTCGCCCGGGCGTGGATGCAGCGCGCCCCGCAGAACGCCCGCTACATCGGCACCGACGGGCAGGGCGCCGCCGCCAACTTCCGCACCGCCACCGCCGCGCTCGGCTCGGGCCCGATCAAGATCACCGTCGGCGACCTGCGGCGCGACGGCAGCACCGCCACGGCCGACCTGCAGGTCAGCTGGACCCTGCGCAACGGCAAGTCGTTCCAGTGGGTCGACCCGGTGCCCCTCGCCAAGTCGGGCCAGCAGTGGGGCGTCCAGGTCGGCGACACCTCGCTGTGGCACCCCAAGCTGGCGCCGAACGGCGCGTTCGCGGTGCGCGAGTCCGACGCGCAGCGCGGCGAGATCCTCGGCCGCGGCGGAGCGAAGCTGATGGCCAACCAGACCGTCTACGACGTCAAGATCGACCCGCAGAAGGCCACGCCGAGCAGCGTCGGCACGCTCGAGGGCGTCGTCGGCCAGCGCGGCCAGCTGCTGGCGAAGCTGACCGCCGCCAAGGCCCGCAAGTCCGAGGCGCTCATCCCGGTGATCACCTACCGCGCGAGCGACTACCAGCCCAAGGAGGACTCGCTCACCGGTCTCGACGGGATCGTCGTGGACGACCGGCAGCAGCCGCTCGCCGAGACCCGCACCTTCGGGCAGCCGCTGCTCGGCACCGTCGGCCCGGCCACCGACGAGATGATCAAGAAGCAGCCGAACCGCTACCGCCCCGGCATGTACGTCGGGCGCTCGGGCCTGCAGGCGGCGTTCGACTCGACCCTCGCGCCGAGCGGCGGGCTCACCGTCACCGTGGCCGGGCAGCCCGACCAGGTGCTGCACGGCGCCAAGCCGCAGCCCGGCACGTCGCTGCAGACCACCCTCGACCCGAAGGTGCAGCGCGCCGCCGAGAAGGCGATCAGCAACGCCGGCGACTCCTCCCCCGCCGCGATCGTGGCCCTCGACGTCAAGAGCGGCGACGTGCTGGCCGTCGCCAACGGGCCGAGCAACGGCATCAACCGTGCCCTGGCCGGGCAGTACCAGCCCGGGTCGACGCTCAAGGTGTCGACGACGTACGCCCTGCTCACCAACGGCTTCTCGGCCGACACCAAGGTGCCGTGCCCGCCGAGCATCATGGTCGACGGCCGCCGCATCGGGAACTTCGAGCAGGAGACGCTGCCGGCCGACGCCGACTTCCGCGACAGCTTCGCCCAGTCGTGCAACACGGCTTTCGTGCAGGCCTCCAGCGACCTCGCGCCCGACGCGATGAGCACGTCGGCCAAGCAGCTCGGCATCGGCGTCGACTGGACCAAGCAGCTGGGCGTGCCGGCCTACACCGGGTCGGTGCCGCCGACCGACGGGAAGGTCGACCACGCCGCCGAGAGCTTCGGCCAGGCCCGCACGCTCGCCTCGCCGCTGTCGCTCGCGGTGATGGCCGGGTCGGTCGCGCGCGGCAGCTACGTCCCGCCGCAGCTGGTCGTGCAGTCCGGCACCGACCGCACCCCGAAGCCGCTCGACGGCAACGCGGTCGGGCAGATCCGGCAGATGATGCGCCAGGTCGTCACCGAGGGCACCGGCCGGCAGATGCAGGGCACCCCGGGCGGCGACGTGTTCGCCAAGACCGGCACGGCCGAGTTCGACGGCGCCGACGGGCCCGAGTCGCGCGCGTGGCTGGTCGGCTGGCAGGGCAACGTCGCGTTCGCCGTGCTGATCGAGACGGTGCCGCTGGGCAGCGGCGGCGGCGACCGGGCCGCCCCGGTGGCCAAGGACTTCCTGACCCTGCTCTCGCAGGCCGGCTGAGGACGTACGCCATCGGGCACGACGAAGGCCCCGCACCGATCGGTGCGGGGCCTTCGGAGCCGGTCAGGAGACCGGCGAAGTCTGCTCTAGGGCAGGACTCAGACCGGGACGACGTTGGTCGCCTGCGGGCCCTTGTCGCCCTGGGTGATCTCGAACTCGACGCGCTGCTGCTCGTCGAGGCTGCGGTAACCCTGAGACTGGATGGCGGAGTAGTGGACGAAGACGTCCGGGCCGCCGCCGTCCTGGGCGATGAAGCCGAAGCCCTTCTCAGCGTTGAACCACTTGACGGTTCCCTGTGCCATGGGGTGTAACTCTCAATCTGTTGTTTCTCTGGCGTGAGACCCCGATGGTGCCGGGGCCGGCTGCCGATGACACCCCCTGCCCGGACCGAGACGGTCCCGACACAGGAACGCCCGCTCGCGCGGGCGGTCCATCGATCACGAGGAACTGCAACTGCAACCGGGTGCGACGTTAGCACGCGACAGGTGAACACCAGACGGATGGAGCGCGTCGAGATGTTGCGCGCAGCCCCGCGCTGACGGGCCTCCGCCGTTGGGGTGGAGCGGTCCGCGGTGCCTCGGCCCCGGCCGGGGGCGGCGTACTGCGGTGGCGGAGGGCGTGGGATTCGAACCCACGAAGCCGGGGTAACCGACTTAGCGGTTTTCAAGACCGCCGCACTAGGCCACTATGCGAGCCCTCCCTGCCCGCACCAGCGGGCCCGTCCCCGAGTCTAGACGCGAGCCGGCCGTACGCCCGCGCGGGCGTGGGAACGCCGCTCTCGTCGCGTTAGGGTCGCGAGAACCGCCTGGAACAGGCGAGCCAACCCCGAAAGGAGCTGCACATCATGGGCAAGCTGTCCTTCCTCGTCGGCCTCGGAGCCGGATACGTCCTCGGCGCCAAGGCCGGCAGGCAGCGTTACGAGCAGATCAAGGACCGCGCGAACCAGGCGTGGGGCCACCCGCAGGTGCAGGACACGGTGGAGAAGGCGAGCGAGCAGGTGAAGGCCAAGGCGCCGCAGGTCGCGGCCGCCGCCGGCACCGCCGCGCAGAAGGCCGCAGGTCAGGCGGCCCGGGCCACCCCGGGCGTCTCGTCCGGGCCGGAGGCGCCCAACACCGCCGACGAGGACCTGCCGGAGACGATCCACCGCGACGAGAAGGGCAAGCTGCACGCCGAGCCCGGTGGCTTCGGCCCCGGCCCGGGCAACCTGCCCTGATCCTGCGCTCGCCCGACGCACGTCCAGCAGCACTGGTCGACACGCGTCACACGCGTATCGGGCACCCGCGACACGAGGCACGCCCGACGCCCCCAGGTCGCGAAATTCCGGGCGATCTGGCGTAGTTTCCATCGGGAAGCCGGTCACGGCTTGCCGTTCAACCAAGGACAGGACTCATTCATGAACCGCACTGACCTCGCCAGCACCATCGCGCAGAAGACCGGCGTGAGCGTCAAGGACGCCAACGCTGTCATCGGTGGACTGAACGATGTGATCCTCGAGGCCGTCGGCCGCGGCGACAAGATCCAGCTGCCGGGCCTGCTGACCATCGAGGTCGTCGACCGCGCGGCGCGCACCGGCCGCAACCCGCAGACCGGCGAGGAGATCCAGATCGCCGCGACGAAGGCCGCCAAGGTCACCGCGGGCAGCAAGCTCAAGGCTGCCGCCAAGGGCTGACGCCCCAGCGATCTTCTCCCCTTCGGCCGAGAGCCCGCACCGCCACCGGCGGAGCGGGCTCTCGGCGTCCTGGCAGGCGTACGGCCGTGCCGCCCTAGGCTGCTGAGCCATGCAGCCCGCCGCCCCGCAGCACGTCGGCGTCATCGGCCTCGGCCACATGGGTGCGCCCATGGCGGTCAACCTGGCGAGGGCGGGGTACGCCGTCGCCGGCTGGTCGCGCACGCCCCGCTCGCTCTCCGGGCCGGCGTCGCTGCGCACGACCACCGACCTCGCCGACCTGCGCGGGTGCGACACGCTCGTCTGCCTGCTGCCCGAGCTGGCCCACCTGGAGGCGCTGCTCGAGGACGGCTCGCTGCTGGCCCCGGGCCACGCGACGACCGCGCTGGTCGTGATGAGCACCTGCTCCCCGGTCGACGTGGTCGCGCTGGCCGAGCGGCTCGCCCCGCAGGTCGAGGTGGTCGACGCGCCGGTGAGCGGCGGGGCGCAGGGCGCCCAGGAGGCGCGGCTGTCGATCATGTGCGGCTGCACGCCGGAACAGCTGGAGCGGCTGCGGCCGATGCTGGAGGCGCTGGGCCGCACGGTGCGCCACCTCGGCCCGGTCGGCGCGGGCTCGGTCGCCAAGGCGGCCAACCAGCTGGTGGTGGCGGCCACGATGGAGGCGCTGGCCGAGGCGACCCTGCTCGCCGAGCGGCACGGCCTCGACCGCGCCCAGCTGCTGGAGGTGCTGGGCGGCGGGCTCGCTGCCTCGGAGCTGCTGCGCCAACGCGGCCCGGCGCTGAGCAGCGACGACTTCACCCCGACCGCCGCGGCGAGGCTGTTCGTGAAGGACCTGCGCTACGCCGCGGAGGCCGCGGGCGACCTACGGCTGCCGGTGCGCGACGCCGTGGCCGCCCAGTTCGACCGCACCGTGGCGCTCGGCCTGGGCGAGCAGGACATGGCGGTGCTGCTGCAGACCCTGCGGCACTCCCCCGAGCGTCCCTGAAGGGCGCCGCCTCGGCGACGATGCCGCCAGACCGGAGCTCCCCTCGGTGACGATGCCGCCAGACCGGAGCTCCCCTCGGTGACGATGCCGCCAGACCGGAGCTTGCGACGGGCTGGCGGAGGAGGAACCGAGGTAATCAGTAGGCAGGGCCGGGCTGGCGGAGGAGGAACCGAGGCCAAAAGGACTAGATGTACAGCGCGGGGTCGGCGTAGGGGTCCTCTGCGGGGGCGGAGGTGCGCACCGTGGCGGGGATGCCGACGGCGACCGAGTCGCGCGGGACGTCCTTGACCACCACGGCGTTGGCGCCCACCTGGGTGCGTTCGCCGATCGTGACGGGGCCGAGGATGCGCGCGCCGGCACCGATCGTCACGCCGTCGGCGATCGTGGGGTGTCGCTTGACCCGCTCCATCGAGCGGCCGCCGAGCGTGACGCCGTGATAGAGCATCACGTCGTCGCCGACCTCCGCGGTCTCGCCGATGACGACCCCCATGCCGTGGTCGATGAAGAAGCGCTGCCCGATGGTGGCGCCGGGGTGGATCTCGACGCCGGTGGCAGCGCGCGACGCGTGCGCCACGAGCCGCGCAGGGATGCGCCAGCGGTCACCGCGCTGCCACATCCGGTGGGCGACCCGGTGCGCCCAGACGGCGTGCAGCCCGGGCGAGGTGAGCACCACCTCCAGCGAGGATCCGGCGGCCGGGTCACGCAGCAGAGCCGCGTCGACGTCGTCGCGCAGCCCCGAGCGTACGTCGTCCACGGCTCGGCGCAGCCGCGCCAGCGGACGCCGGTCGTCGGTCTTCCCCGTCAGGAGGTGGGTGCCCATGGCCATCAGTCAACAAGACCCTCGAACAGCAGCGTGGACAGGTAGCGCTCGCCGAAGCTGGGGATGATCACGACGATCGTCTTGCCGGCGTTCTCCGGGCGGGCGGCGACCTGCGCGGCGGCCGCGAGCGCGGTGCCGGAGGAGATGCCGACCAGCAGGCCCTCCTGGGTGGCCGCCTTGCGGGCCCACTCCACCGAGGTCGGGAAGTCGATGTCGATGACCTCGTCGTAGATCTCGCGGTCGAGGATGTCGGGCACGAAGTTGGCACCGATGCCCTGGATCTTGTGCGGGCCGGGCTCGCCGCCGTTGAGGATCGGCGACTCGGCCGGCTCGACGGCGATCATCTGCACCTCGGGCTTGCGCTCCTTGAGCACCTGGCCGACGCCGGTGATGGTGCCGCCGGTGCCGATGCCGCTCACGACGATGTCGACGGCGCCGTCGGTGTCGTTCCAGATCTCCTCGGCGGTCGTGCGGCGGTGCACCTCGGGGTTGGCCTCGTTGGCGAACTGCCGGGCCAGCACCGCGCCCTCCTCCGTGGCGAGCTCCTGGGCCTTGGCGACCGCGCCCTTCATGCCCTCCGAGCCGGGGGTCAGCACCAGCTCGGCGCCGAACGCGCGCAGCAGGGCGCGGCGCTCCTTGCTCATCGTCTCGGGCATGGCCAGCACGACGCGGTATCCCTTGGCCGCCCCGACCATCGCGAGCGCGATGCCGGTGTTGCCCGAGGTGGCCTCGACGATCGTGCCGCCCGGCTTCAGCTCGCCGGACTTCTCGGCGGCCTCGACGATCGCGGCACCGATGCGGTCCTTGACCGAGGCGGCGGGGTTGGCGAACTCCAGCTTGCCGGCGACGGTCACGCCGTCGGCGGCGCCGGTCTCGGCGCTGATGATCCGGTTGATCCGCACCAGCGGCGTCTGGCCGATGGACTGGGTGACGTCGTCGAGGATGGGCACGGGCATGCTCCTTGGGGTCGGTGCGGCCGGCGTACGCCAAGACCGGCAAAGGCTTATACGAACTCCAACGCCAGGTTATTCCCTCCGAGGTGGCGGCCGCCGGGTGAGTCCGGCACCCGGGCACCCCCGGGCGCCGAAACCGCGTTTCAGCGCTTTGACCGTGCTGCAGCGGAGTCAGAGCGCTCAAACCGCGCTTCAGCACCGTCGGTACGCCCTCGCCGGGCGGCGCCTGCTCAGCCGGCGGCGTCGAGCCGCGCCCGCTGGTCGGCGGTCAGCTCCAGCCGCACGCCCGCGAGCGCGCTGTCGAGCTGCTCGGGCTTGCTGCCGCCGAGGATCGGCAGCATCGGCACCTCGCCGCCGGCGAGCCAGGCGAGCACCACCTGCCCCTTGCTGGCGCCGACCTCGGCCGCCACCTCGCCCAGCACCTGCAGCCGGGCCGCGTTGCCCTCGTGCTGGTAGGCCGGCGTGAACGGCCGGTCGTCGCGGTCGTACGCCCCGAGCAGCAGCGCGGTGTAGACCCACAGGTCGAGGTCGTTCCGCGCGACGTAGTCGACCGTCTCCGGCGTCACCATGCCGAAGCGCCAGTCCTGCCCCTCGACGACCACGCCGGGCTTGGGCTGCAGGTAGGAGTGGCGCAGCTGCAACCCCGCGAACGGCGCCAGGCCCGCGGCCTGCGCGGCGGCCCGGGCGCGCTCCACGGCCCAGGTCGGGTTGTTGCAGATCGCGACCTCGTCGACCAGCCCGTCGCGCACCAGCTCACCGAAGGTCACGCCGACCTGGTCGATCGGCTCGCGCAGGTCCTCCGGGTGCGCCCAGTAACGGTCGATGCGCTCGACGCCGAGCCGCTCGAGGCTGAGCGCGAGCCCCGCCCGCACCGCCTGGCGCGACAGGCCCTCGTCGTGCTCGGGGTGACCGTGCGGGACCGTCGGCTGCACGCCGACCTTGGTGCTGAGGCGCACGTCCGCGCCCGGGTTGGCCCGCAGCCAGCGACCGATGACCTCCTCGCTCTGGCCGCCGAGGCCGGAGGGGTCCTCCCAGAAGGAGTAGCAGTTGGCCGTGTCGATCCAGCGGCCACCGGCCGCGACGAACCGGTCGAGCAGCGCGAAGCTGGCGCGGTCGTCGAGGCGGGTTCCGAAATACATCGCGCCGAGCACGAGGCGGGGTTCGTTCACGCGCCCCACCCTCAGGTGCGTGCGGCCCGCCCGTCAATCTCGATCCGCGACCGGCAGACGAGCCGGGAACGTTACCAGCGGGTAACCCATCGTTAGACTGCGCGCATGACCCCGCTCCAGATCGTCTGCGCCGTCATCGCGCTGGGCATCACCGCCGTCGGCATCGCGCTGATGGTCCGCGCCGTGCGCCGCATCCTGGCCACCTTCCGCCTCGGCCAGCCCGAGAACCGCGGCGACCACAAGGGCGAGCGCACCCGCACCCTGCTGCGCGAGTTCCTCGGCCACACCCGCATGTCGCGCATCCGCATCGTGTCGGCGGCGCACTGGGTGACGATGATCGCGTTCGGCTTCCTGTTCTTCACGCTGCTGACGGCGTTCGGGCAGATCTTCGACCCGCACTTCGCGATCCCGCTGATCGGCCACTTCCCGGTGTACGAGTGGATCACCGACATCCTCACGATCTCCGGCATCGTCGGGATCGTCGTGCTGATGGCCGTGCGCCGCAAGAACCACCCGGGCCGGGTCCCGACCGAGCGCCGCTCGCGCTTCTTCGGGTCGACGTTCTGGCAGGCCTACTACGTCGAGCTGACCATCCTCGGCGTGATGCTGTGCATCCTGACCCTGCGCGGCCTGGAGTACGCCCTGCAGAGCAAGACCGAGGACGTCAACGCCATCGCGCACTACCCGCTGACCTTCCCCGTCGGCGAGGCGTTCAGCGGGCTGTCGCAGACGTCGCTGGAGCAGCTCATCGTCGTCATCGCGACGATCAAGATCGTCATCTCGTTCGCCTGGATGATCACCATCTCGCTGAACACCACGATGGGCGTCGCCTGGCACCGCTTCCTGGCGTTCTTCAACATCTTCTTCAAGCGGCACGCCGACGGGCGCACCTCGCTGGGTGCCCTGGCGCCGATGCAGATCGACGGCAAGCCGGTCGACTTCGACAACCTCGACGAGCTGATGGACGACGAGAGCGAGGCCGAGCCGAAGCTGGGCGTCGGCGCCGTCGAGCAGTTCACCTGGAAGGGCCTGCTCGACTTCTCCACCTGCACCGAGTGCGGCCGCTGCCAGAGCCAGTGCCCGGCGTGGAACACCGAGAAGCCGCTGTCGCCCAAGCTACTGATGATGACGCTGCGCGACCACGCCAGCGCCAAGGCGCCGTATCTGCAGGCGGCACAGGCGGGTTCGACCGTGGCGGTCGAGGAGGCCCAGGGCTCGCAGACGGCGCAGGTCGCCGAGCTCAGTCTCGTCGGGCAGACCGGCTACGACATCGGCTCGCCGCTGACGGCGTACGACCCGCTCGGCGTGAGCGGTGCCGGCGCCGTGGTCGACGAGGACGTCCTGTGGTCGTGCACCACGTGCGGGGCGTGCGTCGAGCAGTGCCCGGTCGACATCGAGCACGTCGACCACATCGTCGACATGCGCCGCCACCAGGTGCTGCTGGAGTCGGCGTTCCCGACCGAGCTCGGCGGGCTGTTCAAGAACCTGGAGAACAAGCAGAACCCGTGGGGCATGTCCGCGCGGGCGCGGATGGACTGGGCCAAGGACCTGCCGTTCGACGTCAAGGTCATCGGGGGCGCGGGCAGCAACGCCGTCGAGTCGGCCACGGACGTCGAGTGGCTGTTCTGGGTCGGGTGCGCGGGGGCGTACGAGGACCGCGCGAAGAAGACCACGCGCGCGGTGGCCGAGCTGCTGCACACCGCGGGCGTGGAGTTCGCGGTGCTCGGCGACGGCGAGACCTGCACCGGCGACCCGGCGCGGCGCGCGGGCAACGAGATGCTCTTCCAGATGCTCGCGCAGCAGAACGTCGAGACGCTGGGCGAGGTCGGGGCGACCAAGATCGTCGTGACCTGCGCGCACTGCTTCAACACGATCAAGAACGAGTACCCCCAGCTCGGCGGGTCCTACGAGGTCGTGCACCACACGCAGCTGCTCAACCGCCTCGTGCGCGAGAAGAAGCTGACGCCGGTCGCGCGCCCCGACGAGGCCGACACCTCCGGCGCCGCCTCGACCGCGCCGAGCGTGACCTACCACGACCCGTGCTACCTCGGCCGGCACAACGGGGTGTACGCCCCGCCGCGCGAGCTGATCGGCGCGCTGCCGGGGGTGGAGTACCGCGAGATGGAGCGGTCGGGCGAGACCTCGTTCTGCTGCGGCGCCGGCGGCGCGCGCATGTGGATGGAGGAGAAGCTCGGCAACCGCATCAACCTCGACCGCACCGCCGAGGCGGTCGCGACGGGCGCCGACCGGATCGCCATCGGCTGCCCGTTCTGCCGCGTGATGCTCACCGACGGCCTCACCGCCCAGCAGTCCGACGGGCAGGCGCGTGAGGACGTCGAGGTGGTCGACGTCGCCAACATGCTGCTGGCGGCGGTCAAGCGCGGCTGAGCTGGTCGAGTAGGCCCGCGAGGAACGAGTGGGCCGTATCGAGACCAACGCATGAAACCGGGTTACGTGCGTTTGACCTCAATGCATTGGGGTCAGATGCACGTAACCCGGTTTCATGCCCGACGGGGGGCGCGTAGCCGGTCAGTGGTGGGTGAGGGCGTACGTCGTCGTCGCCAGCTCGGTCAGGCCGGCCCGGGCGAGGCGCGGCTCGGGCTCGTCCACGGACCGCTCGAGTCGGTCCACCTGCCAGGCGGGGGCGTACAGCCGGTCGACCTCGGGCTCGGGCACCGAGAACGGCGGGCCGTCCATGCGGGACTGGTCGTAGTCGAGGGTGACGACCAGGCCGCGGGTGCCGGGCGCGAGGTGATCGAACAGCCGCGCGTAGCGGGGCCGCTCGTCGGCGGGCAGCGCGATGAGCGCCGCCCGGTCGAAGACCGCCGCGCAACTGCCGAGGCCGGCCACGTCGAGGTCGAAGACGTCGCCGCGGATCAGCTCGTAGTGCCCGGCGACGTGGTGCACGCCGTACGCCGACTCGTGCACGTCGGGCTGCAGCCCACGCTCGGCGAAGAACTGGTCGATCGCCAGCTGGGACAGCTCGACGCCGAGCACCGGGTGGCCGTGCTCGACCAGCCAGACCATGTCGAGGCTCTTGCCGGCCAGCGGCACGAAGACCCGCGCGCCGGCCGGCACGCCGAGCCTGGGCCAGTGCTGCTCGAGCTGAGGCGTGACCGTCTGCTGGTGGAAGCCGATCCGTCCCTCGGCCCACCGCTGCTCCCACATCTGCGCGTCCATGACGCCATCCTCGCGGGTGAGGTCGCGGGGGCCGGCCAGCAGGCCCTGACCGGCGCATGAAACCCGGTTAGGTGCGTTTGACCTCAATGCATTGGGGTCAGATGCACGTAACCCGGTTTCATGCCCGACGGGGGGGTTAGGTGGTGGGGGTCAGGTGGTGGGGGGCCGGGGGTGGCTGGGTCAGGTCGTGGGGGGGCGGGGTGGCGCGCAGGGTGGCGACCTCGAAGGCGCCCAGGTCGAAGGAGACCCAGCCGTCGGCGTCGGGCTCGAGGCCGGCGTCGGGGAGCGGTTCTTCGAGCAGGTTCGCCCGGCGTACGTCCGTGGCCGGCACGGCGAACCGGACCCGCCCGCGCGTGCGACCACCGAGGGCCTCGTGCACCCGGACGACCAGGTCGCCGGAACGGTCGGCGGCCTGCTTCACCGCGGTGCGGACCACGCCCTCGCCGTCGACCTCGACGATCGGCGCGACCGGCTCGCCGCCGGTGATCTCGCGGGCCGGGGTGTTGAGCACCTCGCCCTCGCGCGCGGCGATCGCGGCGTCGGCGCCGACGACCAGGCCGTAGCGGTGGGTCTGCTCGCCCTGGTCGGTCTCGGGGTCGGGGAAGCGCGGCGCGCGCAGCAGCGACAGCCGCAGCGTGGTGGTCGGTCCGTCGTCGGTGACGTCGCGCGTCACGTCGTAGCCGTAGGTCGAGTCGTTGACCAGCGCCACCCCGAAGCCGCGCTCCTCGACCAGCACGAAGCGGTGCATCGACACCTCGAACTTCGCGGCCTCCCACGAGGTGTTGGTGTGCGTGACGCGCTTGTGGTGGCCGAACTGGGTCTCGGCCGCGGTGTGCTCGGCGCGCACGTCGAGCGGGAAGGCGACCTTGAGGAACTTCTCGGTCTCGTGCCAGTCGGTGGTCTGGTCGACGGTCAGCGTGCGGCTGCCGGGCGCCAGCGAAAGTGCTTGTCGCACAGTAGATTCCGGCGTGATGGCCCGCTCGATGGTCACGGTGGCGACGCCGTCGACGACCTCCCCGGCGATGCTCTCGACGTCGCGCAGGTCGGTCACCCGGTTGCGGTAGAAGCGGTCGACGTCCCACGCGTCCCACAGGTTCGGGAAGTCCTGGTGCAGCTGCAGCAGGTTGGCCTCGCCGCCGGGCGCGATCGCCTCGCGGCCGGTCGCCACGTCGACGGCCGAGGTGATCAGCCCCTCGCCCGTGACGACGACGCGCACGACGCCGTTGTCGAGCACGAACCCGCCGTCGCGCTCCTCCAGCGCGGTGCCGTCCGCGGCCGGCGCGTCGAGCAGGCCGACGCCGCCGGCGGGGGTGCCGTCGATGGCGTACGAGCTCGCGTTGGCGAGCAGCGCGGTCTCGCCTGCCCCGGTGAGCGCCTCGAGCGAGCGGGCGACGATCGCCTCGGCGGCGGCGGTGACCCGGGCGTACTGCGCCACGGCCTCGCGGTGCACCCAGGCGATCGAGGTGCCGGGGAGGATGTCGTGGAACTGCTGCAGCAGCACCTGGTGCCACAGGGCGTCGAGCTCGTCGTGGGGGTAGTCCAGCCCGGCGCGCGCCGCGGCGGTCACCGCCCACAGCTCGGCCTCGACGAGCAGGTGCTCGGTGCGCCGGTTGCCCTGCTTGGTCTTGTGCTGCGAGGTGAGGGTGGCGCGGTGCAGCTCGAGGTAGAGCTCGCCCACCCAGACCGGCGCGTCGGCCAGCTCCTCGCGGGCGCGGGCGAAGAAGTCGTCGGGGTGCTCCCAGCGCACCTGCGCGCTGCCCTCGAGGTCGGCCAGCCGCTGCGCCTTGCCGACCATCTCGCGGGTGGTGCCGCCGCCGCCGTCGCCCCAGCCGACGGGGGCGATCGAGCCGGTGGCGACCCGGTTCTCGCGGAACTGGGTCGAGGCCTTGGCGACCTCGGAGCCGGACAGCTGGGAGTTGTAGGTGTCCATCGGCGGGAAGTGGCTGAACACCCGGGAGCCGTCGATGCCCTCCCACCAGAACGTGTGGTGCGGGAACTTGTTGACCTGGTTCCAGGAGATCTTCTGGGTGAAGAACCAGTCGAAGCCGGCGCGGCGCACCAGCTGCGGCAGCGCCGGCGAGTAGCCGAAGCTGTCGGGCAGCCACACGCCGTGGGTGCGCACGCCGAGCTCGGTCTCGAAGAACCGCTGGCCGTAGAGGAACTGGCGCACCAGCGACTCGCCCGACGGCATCACGGTGTCGCTCTCGACCCACATGCCGCCGAGCGGCACGAACCGGCCGGCGGCCACGGCGTCCTTGACCCGCTGCCAGACCTCGGGGCGGTGCTCCTTGATCCAGGCGTACTGCTGGGCGCTGGACATGCCGTAGCGGAAGTCGTCGGTCTCGTCGATGAGCGCGGTCATCGAGGAGGTGGTGCGGGCGACCTTGCGGATCGTCTCGCGCACCGGCCACAGCCAGGCCGAGTCGATGTGCGCGTGGCCGATGGCCGAGATCTGGTGGGCGCTGGCGTCGGAGCGCTGGTCGAGCACCCCGCGCAGCGCGGCGCGCGCGTCGGGCGCGGTCTGCGAGATGCGTTGCAGGTCAAGGCGATCCAGCGCGTCGTCGAGCGCCTGGAGGACGCGCATGCGGCGCGGGCCCTCGGGCAGCTCGGCCTGCAGCTCGAAGAGCACCTCGAGGTCGAGGGCGAGCTCGTGCACCTCGGCGTCGAAGACGGCCAGGTCCATCCGGCGCGTGGTGTAGAGCGGCTTCGGCGAGGAGGTCTGGACGTCGCCCTCCTGCGTCGGCAGGAAGGGGTGGTAGTCCAGCAGCACCGGGTTGCTCGCGCCCTCGACGAACAGCTCGACGGTCTCGCCGCCCTCGGCCGGGTCGGCCACGAGCACCCACTGGTTGCGCGGGTTCAGCGACTTCACCGGCGTCAGGTCGGGGCGATAGACCAGACCCTCGCACTGGAAGCCGGTCATGTTGGTGTCGAAGCCGAGGTCGACCACGACCTCGACGCGCCGGCCCGCCCACTCCTGCGGGACGGTGCCGGTGAGCCGGAACCAGGTGGTGCCCCACGCCGGGCCCCACGGGATGCCGACGGAGTAGGGCTCGTAGTCCAGCTCGAGACCCTCGGCCGGCGGCACGGGCTCGCCGGGCAGCTGGTGCACCTCGACGGTCAGCGGCTGCGACTCGGGGTGCACCGCGGGCCACACCCGCTCGGTCAGGACTCGCCGGACGCGGCCGACGGTGAGCGAGATGTCATCGTGCACGGTGCTGCTCCTGGGTGGTGTCGAGGTCGGGGTTGTCCGCCCGCGACGGGTCGGCGGCGAGCACCTCGACCTGTCGCAGGCTGCAGTCTTCCAGGGCGGTCAGGCGTACGCCCGTGGCGGCGCCGCCCGCGCCGTCCAGGGAGAAGACCCGCGTCTGACGGGTCCAGCGGAAGCGGGCGTCACGCAGCTCGGTGCGCTGCACCACGGTGTCTCCGGCGAGCACCTCCACGGCGAGCGAGATCGTCGCCGGCTCGCCGATCGTCAACGACAGCAACGAGATCGGCGACGGTTCGGACAGACGCACGGTGACCGCGTCACCCGGGCGAAGGCGTACGTCGTGGTCGGCTGCGTCGTCGACGAGCGCCGCTGCGCCCGCCACCCCGGAGGCCGCCGCGGCGAGGTCGGCCGGCGGGGTGCGGAAGCCGTGCAGCTGGGAGGCCGACGGCGGGCGGCTGTCGCGCGCCCAGCCCTGCGGGGTGCGTGCCAGGTCGAACTCGATGCGCGAGCCGCGGGCCAGCACCTCGTGCGGGAGGGTGATCTCGTGCCACGGCTCGCCGTCGACGCGCACCGCGCGCACGAACCGCGCCGCCGGGTCGAAGTCGGGCACCGTGATCGTGGTGACCGCGTCGCCGCCGAGCGGCCGGATGCGGGTCTGCGGCACCGCGGGCGGCAGCAGCACGAACGTGCCGGTGGCCGGGACCAGCGGGTAGAGGCCGACGGTCGCGAAGGTCCACCACGCACTCATCTCGCCGTTGTCCTCGTCGCCGGGGTATCCCTGGCCCAGGTCGGACCCGACGAAGAGGCGGTCGAGACAGTCGCGCACGACCGCGTGGGCGTCGTCGTGGCGTCCGGCGAACATGTACATGAACGGGATGTGGTGCGCCGGCTGGTTGGACAGCCCCAGCATGCCCAGGCGCACGTCGCGCGCCTCGGCCATCTCGTGGATCACGAATCCGTAGTGACCGGAGAGGGATTCGGCGGCCGTCTCGGGGGTCGCGAGCAGCGCGTCGAGCGCCGCACCGAACCGCTCCTCGCCGTCGTAGAGCCGCACCAACCCCGCCCCGTCGTGCGGCGCGGTGAACCGGGTGCCCCACGCGTTGGTCTCGGTGTAGTCGTGGCCCCACTCGGCCGGGTCGAAGCCCGGTCGCCAGGCCCCGTCGGCCTCGCGCCCGCGGAAGAATCCGCTGTCCTGGTCGAAGACGAGGGCGTACGACAGTGACCGGCGCGCGAGGTACTCGTGCTCGGCGGCCCAGTCGTGGTCGGCGTCGTCGGTCGCGCCGTCACCGACGAGCCGGGCCGCCAGCTGCGCACCACCCCAGTCGTTGATCGCGTTGTCGAGCGTCCACGACATGCCTTCGTGGGTGGCGGTGTCGATGTAGCCGCGAAAGATCCCGCACGACAAGCCTTTTCGGCCCACGCGCTGGTCGTCGGCGGGCACGGTCGCGTTCTTCAGCACGGTGTCGTACGCCGCCCGCAGGTCGATCCCGGGCACCCCCCTGAGCGCGAGGTCGGCGAGGACCACGTCGAGGGTCGTGCCGGTCATGCAGTCCTCGGCGCCGGGCGCGCTCCAGCGCGGCGTCCAGCCGCACAGGTCGGCGTGCCGCACGAAACCCTGCGCCAGCTCGCCGGCCGTGCCGGGCTCGAGCAGCGCGAGGAGCGGCCACTCGGTGCGGTAGGTGTCCCAGAACCCGTTGGTCGTGCTCACCTCGCCCGCGGTGACCTCGAACGGCGGATAGGGCGAGGCGAAGGCCGGCTCGTCGCGGCCGGCCCGCTCGCCCATCCGGTTGGGATAGAGGAACGACCGGTAGAGCCCGGAGGCGAGCGACACCTGCTGGTCGGCGGTCTCGCCGGCGACCTCGACCGTCGCGAGACGCTCGCGCCACGCGGCCTCGGCGGCACCGCACATCTGGTCGAAATCGCCTGCGGCAGAAAGGTTCTCGCGGGCCTGGGTGACGTCGACGGTGGAGATGCCGAGCCCGGCCTCCACCTGGCCGCGGGCGTCGGGACGCACCATGACGGAGCCCTGCAGCCGGCCGTCCTCGACCGTCAGCCGCTCGGCGACCGCGCCCGCGACGCGCAGGTGCACGAAGTGCGGCGGGGTGCCCTCGCGGTCGTCCAGCCGCAGCTCGACGACGGCCACGCCGTCGCGCACCGCCACCTGCACCTCGGTCACGGTGCCGTGGTGGTCGAGCACCAGCGACCCCTGCTCGCCGGGGAGGCCGAACCGCATGCCGAGGGCGTGCTCGCCGGCGGTGAGCTCGGCGGTGACACCGCCGTCGAGCCGCACGGCGTAGCGGTGCGGCCCGGCGTGCTCGTCGGCGTGGTCGAACCCCAGGGCCCGCCCCTGCGGCGACACGTCGGGGTCGGTCGAGGCGCTCGGCATCACCTGGAACACCCCGCGGTCACCCATCCACGGGCTCGGCAGGTGCGAGGTGGCGAACGCCTGCAGTGCCGGTCGCGCGTCGTCGCGCAGGTGGCCGGCCCAGGAGTAGGGCCAGGACCGGCTCGTCGCGTCGGTCGTCGGCAGCCCGAAGACCCCGCCGTGCGGCAGTCCGACGAGCGGCGCGTTGTTGCCGCGGGAGAACCGGTCGGAGGAGTGCGAGCCGCGACGGGTGTCGACGCTGCCGAGCCCGGGCTCGATCGCGGGCACGGGCCGCACCGCCACCTCGTCGACGTGCGAGCGCAGCGCGCGCCGCGGCGAGGCCACCACGACGGCGTACGCCTCCCGCACCCGGCGACCGGCCACCGGGTCGAGCATGACCCGGCGCAGGTTCCACTGGTCGACCCAGGTGCGCCGCGCGGCGGCCTGCGCGGCCGGGTCGACGGCGCCGGCGTACTGGTCCAGCGCACCGGACGCGCTCAGCCAGGTGCCGTCGTCGAGCAGCAGGTCGACCGCGAGAGCCGTTGCGTCCCAACGGGACTCGAGATCATCGGTCCCCTCGGGGAAGACCGTCCAGCACAGCTGCGTGCCGGCCTCGAGCTCGGTCCCGGCGAGCACGCCGGGCAGCAGCACGCGCTGCACGCCCTCGCCGGGCGGGACCTCGACCAGCCACGGGTCGGGGCGGGTCAGGCCGGTGCCCGGGCGCGCCGCGACCGCTGCCGCGGGACCGGAGCCGCGGGTCGCCGCCGTCACCACCGGGGCCGAGCCGCGCCGACGAAGCTGGCGGCGTCGGGCAGCAGCGGCAGCACCGACGCCTGGTAGGCGTGATAGATGTCGGGCCGGCCCGGCCAGACCGTGGCCGACGGCTGGTTGTCGGGGCCGAGCTCGTGCACCCACGACCCGTCGGTGGGGTCGATGAGGTGGGTGCGGGCGTAGTCCCACCAGCGGGCGCCGTCGTCGAGGTAGCGCTGCTCCCCCGTCGCCCGGTGCAGCACCGCGGCGGTGGCGGTGGCCTCGGCCAGCACCCAGTGCATCCGCTCGCGCACGACCGGCCGGTCGTGGAAGTCGGTGGTGTAGACGAACCCGTCGGCGCCGTCGACCGCCCAGCCGCGCTGCACGCCGGCGTCGTAGAGGCTGATCGCGTCGGGCAGCAGCCAGTCGGCCGCCGCGTCGCCCTGGGCGGTGCGCACCGCGAGCGCCAGCCGCGACCACTCCAGCAGGTGCCCGATGGTCACGCCGTAGGGGCGGAACGGGTGGCCCGGCTCGTCGACGTTGTAGTCGAGGATCGGGCGCCACCCGGTGTCGAAGTGCTCGGGCAGGCGCCAGTCGTGCTCGCGCGCGAAGCCGTGCACGACCCGCTCGGTGATGCGCGCGGCCCGCTCGCGCAGCCCCGCGTCGCCGGTCACGTCGGCCGCGGCCAGCAGCGCCTCGACCGTGTGCATGTTGGCGTTGACGCCGCGGTAGTCGTCGAGCCGGGTCCACGCGGCGTCCCACTCGTCGACCGACATGCCGGCCTGCTCGTCCCAGAAGCGCTGGTCGAGCACGGCCAGCGCCTCGTCGAGCAGCGCCTGGCCGTCGGGGTGGCCGGCGCCGGTGGCCGACGCGGCCGCGAGCACGACGAACGCGTGGGCGTAGGCCTCCTTCAGGTCGGGGCGGCTGGTGTCGGAGAACCAGCCCCCGTGCTCGGCGTCGCGCAGCGGCCCGGTCAGCGCGCGTACGCCCACGTCGACCAGGTCCTGCGCCTCGCCCGACCCGTGCAGCGCGCCGAGCGCGGCCACGTGGGTCATCCGGGAGGTGATCCAGGTGGCGACCGGCCGGGAGGGGTCGAGCTCGCTGGCGTCGTCGAGGTAGCCGAAGCCGCCGTCGGGGTGGACCGCGCGGCCCACCAGGGCCAGCAGCCGGCGCCCCTCGTCGTCGAACCAGTGCGTGTCCGGCAGCGTCATCCCGGTCATCCCTTCACCGCGCCTTCCTCGACTCCCTTGAAGAAGAATCGTTGCAGCACGGCGAACAGCACCGCGATCGGGATGAAGGCGATCATCGTGCCGGCGGCGATGACCCGCGGGTTGAGCGTGAACGCGCCGGAGAGGTACTGCAGGCCCACGGTGAGCGTGTAGTTCTGCGGGTCGGTGAGCACGATGAGCGGCCACAGGAAGTCGTCCCAGGCCCCGATGAACGCGAAGATGCAGATCACGCTGAGCATCCCGCGCACCGACGGCAGCCCGATGTAGCGCAGCCGCTGCCAGGCGTTGGCCCCGTCGATCTTGGCCGACATCTCCAGCTCCTCGGGGATGGCCGCGAACGCCACCCGCATGAGCAGCACGTTGAGCATGCCGATCATCCCGGGCAGGGCGACCCCGAGCAGGGTGTCGGCGAGACCCATCGAGCGGACGGTGACGTACTGCGCGATGATCGTCGCCTCGCCGGGGAGGATCAGGGTGGCGAGCAGCAGCCCGAAGACCAGCTTGCGCCCCTTCCACTCCAGCCGGGCGAGGGCGTATCCCGCGCAGGTCGCGCCGATCACGTTGCCGCCGACGACCAGCACCGCGACGATGATCGAGTTCAGCGCGTAGTTCCAGACCGGGATGGTCTCGGCCACCGCGCTGTAGTTGGTCAGCGTCGGCGACTCCGGCAGGAAGCGCGGCGTCGCCGTGTAGACGTCCTCGGTCGGGCTCTTCAGCGACGTGGACAGCTGCCACAGGAACGGCCCGATGGTGATGAGCAGCACCACCACGAGCAGGACGTAGCGGATCGCCATCTCCTTGCCGGACATCCGGCTGAAGGAGTACGACCGTCGCCGGCTCGCGCGTCCGCCGCCCCCGCCGGTGCCCGGCTCGGTCGGCTCGGCGCCCTGCGTCACGGTGGCGACGCCGGTGGGGGCACTCATGCCTGCCCCTCCTTCCGGTTGAGCCGGGCCAGCAGCAGCATCGGCACCAGCGTGATGAAGAACAGCAGCAGGCTCAGCGCCGAGGCGTAGCCGAGGTTGCCGTTGAAGCCGCGGCTGTAGAGCTGGATGAGCATGACGACCGAGCTGACATAGCCACCCGGGCCGCCGGTCTCGTTGGTCATGACGTAGAGCTCGGTGAAGATGCGCAGCGCCGACACGGTGATCAGGATCGTGACGAGCAGCATCGTGCCGCGCACGCCGGGGAGGGTGACCGACAGGAACCGCCGGACCGGGCCGGCGCCGTCGACGGCGGCCGCCTCGTGCAGCTCGCGCGGCACGTTCCCGAGCGCCGACAGGTAGATGATCATGTAGTAGCCGAGGCCCTTCCAGACCGTGAGGCTGATCGCGCTGAGCAGCAGCAGCCACCGGTCGCTGAGGAACGGCAGCGGGCCCGAGAGGATCCCGAGCTGCTGAGCGATGGAGTTGATCGCGCCGCGGTCGTCGAGCATCCAGTTCCAGATGAGCGCGACGACCACGGCCGAGGCGATCACCGGGGTGTAGAACGCGGTCCGGAAGAAGGTGATCCCGGGCAGCTTCTTCTCCACCAGCAGCGCGAGCAGCAGCGGCAGCAGGGTCAGCAGCGGGACGCACACCAGCATGTAGACCACGCTGTTGAGCAGGGCGTGGGCGAGCTGGGTGTCGTCCAGCATCCGCTCGAAGTTGGCCAGCCCGACGAGCTGACCGCCGCCGAGCGGCTTGGCGTCGGTGAACGCCAGGAACACGGTGTTGATCGCCGGCCAGATGTTGAACACCACCAGCCACACCACGGCGGGTGCGACCAGCAGCCAGGGGGTGAACCAGCGTTGCTGCTGGATGGTCGAGCCGGAGCGCACCTCAGCTTCCCTGGCCGTTGTTCAGCAGCTCGTTGCACTTCTTCACGGCGTCGTCGAGCGCCTTCTTGGAGCTGACCTTGCCCGAGATCGCGAGCGCGAACTGCTGGTCGATGAAGGTGGCCATCGCCGAGTCGACGACGACCGGCTGCAGCAGCTTGGCGGTCTTGAGGGTGTTGAACGCCATGACCTTGGCGTCACCCGCGGGCGTGCCGTCGCTCTTGCTGAAGAACGGGTCCTTGCTGGAGGCCGTCGTGCTCGGGAAGACGCCGGGCACCTCCTTGGCGAACTGCGCCTGGTTCTGCGGGTTCGTGACCCACCGCGCCAGCGCGATCGCGGCCGGCAGGTTCTTGCTCTTGGACGAGACCGACAGGCCCTGGACGTACAGCGGGCCGGTGCCGAACGCCTTGCTCGGCACGACCTGCTTGGCCAGCGTCGGGTTCGACTCGGCGATGCTCGGGATGGTGTTGCCGCCGCCGGTGGTCCAGCCGACCTTCTGCTGGTTGAACAGCTCGCTGTTGCCGAGGTACTTGCTGGACAGCACGTCGCGCGGCATGAGCCCGTCGCTGTACGCCTTCCGGTACTTGTCCAGCAGCGCCACCGCCTGCGGGGTGTTGAAGACGAACTTCTTGCCGTCCTCGCTGAGGATCGGGATGCCCTCCTGCGCGAGGTCGCCGACGCCCGGCTTGCGGCTCATCAGGTAGTCCTTGCCGCCGGACTTGGTCTTCACCGTGCCGGCCGCGCTGATCAGGCTGTCCAGGTCGGTCGGCAGCTGGTCGGTGTTGATGCCGTTGCGCTTGAGCATCGCCGTGTTCCAGTAGTTCACGTCGGTGCCGAGGTACCACGGGTAGCCGAAGGTGCCCTTGGTGCCGGCGTACTGGTAGGCCTCGAGCCCGCCGGGCACGAAGTCGCGGGTGAGGTTGCTGTCCTGGGTCGAGACGTCCAGCAGCATGTTCTGCCTGACCATCGGCAGCGCGAAGTCGGGCGGCAGGTTGACGACGTCGGGCAGGGTGCCCGAGCTGGCCTGGCTGAGCACCTTGTCGGAGTAGCCGTCGCCGGGCTGGTCGAGCCAGTTGACCTTGACCCCGGGGTACTCCTTCTCGAAGCCGCTGATCACGCCCTGCATGTACTTGGTGAACTTCGGCTTCAGCGCCCAGGTCT
This sequence comes from Barrientosiimonas humi, assembly GCF_006716095.1. Classification (NCBI taxonomy): domain Bacteria; kingdom Bacillati; phylum Actinomycetota; class Actinomycetes; order Micrococcales; family Dermacoccaceae; genus Barrientosiimonas; species Barrientosiimonas humi. Next base: position 101,745 of record NZ_VFOK01000002.1, on the reverse strand, counting down.
GGATCGAGACCGTGCCCTTGACCTCGCCGGTGACGCTGCTGGTCGGCTGCGCCGAGCTGCCCGCGTCGCCGCCTCCGATGCCACAACCGGTGGCCACCAGCGCCACCCCGATCGCCCCTGCCGCGATGCCGTGCCGGCGTCCTGCGCCCATGATGGCCACTCCTTCGTCGTCCGCTGTTCTTAAGCGGTTTAGTCGTCCGCTACTATCCCCACAGCGCGGTACGCCGTCAAGGACTTCACGCAAAACCGCTCGCCGATCCGCGAGCTCGCCGCAGCCACCTGCAGCACTGGACCAGCACGACCCCGGGGAGGACGAGTGGCCAGGCCGACCATCGCCGACATCGCCGCGCGCGCCGGCGTGTCCAAGGGTGCGGTGTCGTTCGCGCTCAACGGCCGCCCGGGCGTCAGCGAGCAGACCCGCGCGCGCATCCTCGCGGTCGCCGACGAGATGCACTGGCGCCCGCACAGCGCGGCCCGCGCGCTCGGCCGCGCCGCCCCCGACGCCGTCGGCCTGGTGCTCTCCCGCCCCGCGCAGACCCTCGGCGTCGAGCCGTTCTTCGGCGAGCTGCTCTCCGGGCTGCAGGCGGGCCTGTCGACCCGCGGCACCGCGCTGCAGCTGCTCATCGTGGACAGCCTCGAGGCCGAGATCGAGGTCTACCGCGACTGGGCCGCGCAGCAGCGGGTGGCCGGCTTCGTGGTGCTCGACCTGACCGTCGACGACCCGCGCCCCGCCGTGCTGGGCGAGCTGTCGGTGCCCTCGCTCGTGCTCGGCGGACCGCTCGAACCCAGCGAGACACTGTCGTACGCCTGGATCGACGACGCCGAGGCGATGCTGTCGGCGATCGATTACCTCGCAGCCCTCGGCCACCACGACATCGTGCACGTCGCGGGGCTCGAGCAGTTCCGGCACACCCAGCGGCGGATCGCCGCGCTGGAGTCCTCGCGCGAGCGGCTCGACCTGCGCTGCCGCTCGATCCCCACCGACTTCAGCGACACCGAGGGAGCGGCCATCACCCGCCGGCTGCTCGCCTCGCGCGAGCGGCCGACGGCGATCGTCTACGACAGCGACGTGATGGCCGTGGCCGGTCTCGGCGTCGCGCTCGAGATGGGCGTCGACGTGCCGGGCGAGGTCTCGATCGTCTCGTTCGACGACTCGCTGCTGACCCGGCTCACCCACCCCGCGCTGACCGCGCTGTCGCGCGACACTCAGGCCTGGGGCCGCGAGATCGGCGAGCTGATCCTGCGCCTGGTCGACGAGCCCGGCGAGCGGGTGGTGCACCAGCACCCCACGCCCACGCTCGTGGTGCGCGAGAGCACCGCGCGCGTACGCCGTTCCTGAGCACCCGTTGCCACGCTCCGCTTAAGCGGTTTAGGGTTCGGGCGTTCACCAGCCCCGGACGAGAGCAGCCCCCGTGACACCTCCGAGCACGTCGGACCCGGCCCCGCGTCGGATCGGCGCGAACTACGTGCCCTCGCGCGGCTGGTTCTACAGCTGGCTCGACCTCGACCCCGACGCGGTGCGCCGCGACCTCGCCGACCTGGCGGGCATCGGGCTGGACCACGTGCGCGTCTTCCCCGTGTGGCCGTGGGTGCAGCCCAACCGCGGGCTGATCCGCCAGCGGGCGATCGACGACCTGCTCACCGTGATCGACCTGGCCGCCGAGGCCGGGCTCGACGTGTCCGTCGACCTGCTGCAGGGACACCTGTCCAGCTTCGACTTCCTGCCCTCGTGGGTGCTCACCTGGCACCGCCGCTCGGTGTTCGAGGACCGCGACGTGCGAGCGGGGCTGCGGACGTACGTCGAGACGGTGACGCGCGCGGTCGCGACGCGGCCCAACGTGTTCGCGGTGACCCTCGGCAACGAGGTCAACAACCTGTGGCCGGCCAACGCGACCACCGCGGCGACCTCGACCGACTGGGCGCGCGAGCTGGTGTCGACCGCGAAGGCCGCCGCGCCCGAGCTGCTGGTCCTGCACTCGCTGTTCGACGACGCGTTCTACGCCCCGGACCACCCGTTCGTGCCGTCCGACGTCACCGAGATCGGCGACCTCAGCACCGTGCACTCGTGGGTGTTCAACGGCGTCTCGCGCATCGACGGGCCGCTCGGTGACGCGACGACCACGCACGCCGACTACCTCGTCGAGCTGGCCGCCGCGACGGCGACCGACCCGCGAAGGCCGGTGTGGCTGCAGGAGATCGGCGCACCGCTGCCCGACATCGGTGCGGGCGAGGCCGACGCGTTCGTGCGCCGCACGCTGGAGCACGTCGGCGCCAACCCGGCCCTGTGGGGCGTGACCTGGTGGTGCTCGCACGACCTGTCGCGCGACCTGCTCGACTTCCCCGACCGGGAGTACGACCTCGGCCTGTTCACCGTCGACCACCGGCCGAAGCCGGCGGCCCTGGCGCTGGCCGAGTGCATCCCGGCGCTGCGCCGGCCCGTCGTCGCCGAGCGGCCGGGCCTGGTGTGCGACGTCGACCTGCTGCGCCAGCCGCAGCGGCGCGCCGAGGTCGCCCCGGGCAGCGACTTCCACCGCGCGTGGGTGCAGGCGCGGTCGGCCGGGACGGTCGCGATCGTGCCCGCCGGGCGCTCGGCAGACGTGCTGCGCGAGCGCGGCGTGGTCGGCACCGTGCCGGCCGAGGACGTACGTCCGACCTGGGTGGACGCGCGCGACTGACCCTCGTGCGAGCCCTGCGCGCAGGGCTGCGGGGCTGCGGGGCTGCGGGGCTGCTTTCCACAGCCCGGCGCGTCGGCCGGGTGGTGTCCACAGGCCGGGGCTCGGGTCTCGCGCGGGGCGCCGGGCCGGGTGAGGCTCGCCGCATGTCGGAGGACGTCGAACAGATCAGGCGGGCGGCCGGCCGGGCCGGGCGGATGGCCCTCGAGGCGCGGGCTGCGGCGACGGCGCTGCGCCGGGCCGACGGGGTGACCTGGCAGAGCCTGGGGGCCACGGCATACCGCCGGCGGCTCGAGGAGCGCGCCCGCGAGATGGACCGGTGCGCCGAGGGGCTCGCGCTGCTGCAGCGCAAGCTGTTGATGCACGCGATCGCGGTCGACCACCAGGAGCGCATGCTCGCGCGGGTCGGGCAGCAGGTCGGCGCGACGGTCACGGCCACCGGCGCGACGCTGGACCAGATCGCCCCCTGGCTGCCGGGCGGCACCGCGGTCCGGGCCGTGGGGCGGTTGCCGTGAGCGGCGTGCGGCGGGTCATCGACCCCGACCCCGACGGGCCCGAGCTGGCGCCGCTGCGCGACCCGCTGCGGCCGAAGCTGCTGCTGTCGTCGTGGCAGGGCGACCGGCAGCTCACCGCCGCCGCCGCGCTCGACGGCGAGCGGTTCGTGCTGTCGGTGACCTTCGTGCACGAGGCGGCCGTCGCCGCACAGGGCCGCAGCACCGGCCCGGCCTGGGCCCTGGTCGACGAGCTGTGGCGGCTGGTGCCCACGGCCGGGAGCGCCGACGCGGTGCTCGAGCCGGCCGACCACGACCTCGCCGACGAGGAGCCGCTGCCGGCGCCGTGCGTGGAGTTCGGCGACCTGCTGGTGCTGTGCGACATGCTGCGCCGCGACGAGACCGAGGTGCTCGCGGTGGCCCTCGACGACCTGGGGCTGGCCGACGTCCCGCGGTGGGTGCGCAGCGCGGCGACCTCGACGACCGGCGGGGTGACCGTGGCAGTCGACCCGGGCGGCGACCGACGTCCGCTGACGATCGTCTCGGCGCTGGCCACGGCCGACGGATGGTGGCGGCTCGCGGCGCACCCGCACGAGCAGATCAGCGCGGCGCCGCTCTCAGCCGCGATGCTGCGTGACGAGCTGCTCGACGCGGCCGTGGTCCTCACGCGCCCGACCGGTGCCGGCGCGCGGGCCGTGACCGGATGAGCCAGACCCCGCCGGGGTGCGGCCCGGGCCCGGGGCGACCGCAGGTCACCGGCGGGGCGGTGTCGATCGAGGCCGACCTGGGCGACATGCGGTCGGTGGCGTGGCGGCTCGACCGCTCGGGCGACACCGCGCGCGACCTGGGGCGGCAGGTGATGCACGTCGACGGCATCCCGCTGCGCTCCTCGTTCCTGTCCCCCTTCACCGCGGGGGCGGTCAACCTGCAGATGCAGGCGCTGGCGTACGGCCCGCGCGGGCTGCACAGCCTCGGCATCCGCATCGAGCTGGTCGCCCGCGGGGTGCGGCTGGGCGCCGGCGCCTACGAGGCGGTCGAGCGGCGCCGGTCGGCGGCCTTCGAGGCGCTGCAGCTGTCGGTGGGGGTGCCGGTCGTGCTGACCGTCGTCAGCGGCACGGCCGTCACCTCGGTGGTGCAGTCGGTCACCGAGCACCCCGCGAGCTGGTTCACGCCCCAAGGGTTCCCGCGCGAGGGCGACCCGGTCGCCGACGTGGTCGCCCGATTCCTGCGCGGGCTCGACGCCACGGTCTACGCCAACCCCGGCATCGTCGACCTCGCCGTCGCCGGCGGCCGGTGGATGCTGCCGCCGGGGCCGCTCGAGCAGCAGGCCGGGCAGCTGCTGGTGCTGCTGCGCACCGGCGGGCTGGCCCGCGACGACCGGCCGCTCACCGTCACGTCCGTGCCCCTGCCGCAGGCAGGGAAGGCCGCGAGAAGCGTTGGTGCCGCTGACGATCCACCGGCCCTCGGGGTCGCGACCGACGCACCCGGCGACCTGTCGGGGTTGCTGCAGACCCAGTCGGCGATCGCCGCGCCGTCCGCGGCCGGGGCGGCGGGCTCACGGGTGCGCGTGCAGCGCGTCGTCGGCGGCGACGGACAGGCCCGGTGGGTGGTCAACATCCCCGGCACCCAGGACTGGAGCCTGGGCTCCCCCACCAACCCCAGCGACGGCCCGACCAACCTCGCGGCGGTCGGCGGCGTGGCCCCGAGGCTCTACGCCGCGATCGCCCAGGCGGTCGCCGCCGCGATGCGCTCGGCCGGCGTGCGGCCGGGCAGCGAGCCGGTGCTGCTGAGCGGGCACAGCCAGGGCGGCCTCGTCGCCACCCGGCTCGCGGCCGACCCCGCGTTTCGCCGGCGCTTCCGGGTCACCTCGGTGCTCACGGCCGGGTCGCCGGTGTCGCGCGTCGACGTGCCGAAGGACGTGCGGGTGCTGTCGCTGGAGCACCGCAGCGACCTGGTGCCCCGGCTCGACCAGAAGGCCGACCCCGACACCGTCAACCGGGTCCGGGTCGTGCTCGATCCCTCGCCGCTGCCGGGCTGCGCGCCCGAGTCGGTGATCGGCGTGCACGACTCCGACCGCTACGCCCGCAGCGCCGCCCAGCAGCTCGCACGCGGCAGCGTGCGCGACCCCCAGCTCGTGTTGTGGTACCTCGACAACGACGGGTTCCTGCGCGGCCGGACGACGACGTACGACTTCATGATCCGTCGACCGCCGGAGAGACCGTGATGCCGCGTCGGCCGCGTCTCGTCAGGAGGTGGCGGCCCCCGTGCCCTGGGTCTGCTCGACCGCCTCCTCCTCGTCGAGATCGACTGCGGCGCCTCGGAACTGGGCCTGGTAGAGGCGGTAGTACGCACCCTCGGCAGCGATCAGCTCGTCGTGCGAACCCTGCTCGACGATGCCGCCGTCCTCCATCACGAGGATCACGTCGGCGTCGCGGATCGTGGAGAGGCGGTGGGCGATGACGAAGCTCGTGCGGTCGGTGCGCAGCGCCGCCATGGCCTGCTGCAGCAGCAGCTCGGTGCGGGTGTCGACCGAGCTGGTGGCCTCGTCGAGGATCAGCAGCGACGGGTCGGCGACGAACGCGCGCGCGATGGTCACCAGCTGCCGCTCGCCGACGCTGAGGTTGCTGGCCTCGTCGTCGATGAGCGTGTCGTAACCGTCGGGCAGCGAGTGCACGAACCGGTCGACGAAGGTGGCCTCGGCCGCCTGCTGGATCTGCTCGGGCGTCGCGTCGGGGTTGCCGTAGGCGATGTTGTCGCGGATGGTGCCGGCGAACAGCCAGGTGTCCTGCAGCACCATGCCGATCCGGGCGCGCAGCTCCTCGCGCGGGACCGAGGCGATGTCGACGCCGTCGAGCGTGATGCGCCCGCCGTCGAGCTCGTAGAAGCGCATGAGCAGGTTGACCAGGGTGGTCTTGCCGGCGCCCGTCGGGCCGACGATCGCGACGGTCTGGCCCGGTTCGGCGACCAGGTCGAGGTGCTCGATCAGCGGCCGCTCGCCGTAGCCGAACGACACGTCCTCGAACGCCACCCGCCCGCGCGTCGGGCGCGGCAGACGCGCGGCCTGCTCGGGCGTCTGCTCGGGCGCGTCGAGCAGCTCGAAGACCCGCTCGGCCGACGCGACGCCGGACTGCAGCAGGTTGGCCATCGACGCGAGCTGGCTGAGCGGCTGGGTGAACTGGCGGGAGTACTGCACGAACGCGGTGACCTCGCCGAGCGACAGCTGCCCGCTCACGACCCGCAGCGCACCGACCACGCAGATGACGACGTAGGAGAGGTTCCCGACGAACATCATGATCGGCATCATCAGCCCGCTGACGAACTGCGCCTTGTAGCTCACGTCGGTGAGCTCGGCGTTCTTCTCGGCGAACCGCGCGCCCACCTCGCGGCGACGGCCGAAGACGGTCACGAGCTCGTGGCCGGTGTAGGCCTCCTCGATCTGGGCGTTGAGCTCGCCGGTGTGCTGCCACTGCTGCATGAACAGCCGCTGGCTGCGCTTCATGACCTGCCGGGTCAGCAGCAGCGCGAGCGGGATCGACACCAGCGCCACCAGGGTCAGCAGCGGCGAGATGCTCAGCATCATCACGATGACGCCGATGACCGTGAGCAGCGAGATCAGCAGCTGGCTCAGCGTCTGGCTGAGCGACTGGGAGATGTTGTCGACGTCGTTGGTGACCCGCGACAGCAGCTCGCCGCGCGGCTGTCCGTCCAGGTAGGACAGCGGCAGCCGGTGGATCTTGTCCTCGACCTCTTGGCGCAGCCGTCGCACGGTCGCCTGGACCGCGTCGTTGAGCAGCCAGGCCTGGACGAACTGTGCCAGGGCCGCGAAGGCGTACAGCGCGACGACGATCAGCAGCACCCGCCCGACCGCGCCGAAGTCGACGCCGGCCCCCGGCACCACGTCCAGCCGCGAGACCATGTCTGCCATGTCGTTCTGACCGGCCGCCCGCATGCCCGCGACGACCGTCTCGAGGCTCTGCCCCGCCGGCAGCTGCTGGCCCACCGCGCCGGCGAACACCAGGTCGATCGCCTGACCCAGCACCCGGGGACCGATCACCGACAGCGTCACCGAGACCACCGCCAGCGCCACCACCAGGACCATCCGCCCCCGCTCGGGGCGCAGCAGACCGATGAGCCGCTTCGCCGACGGCACGAAGTTCAGCGACTTCCCCACCGGCGGCATCGCCGACAGCGGGTCGCGCCCGCCGCCGCGCACCGGCGCGGCCGGTGTCTCCCTCTCCTGCTGCTCATCCGTCATGTCTTCTGTCGCGCTCGATCGCACTCCGCTCCGGCCGCGTGCTCGTCCCTCACCCGCACCCTGCGCTGCGCGCTCCTCGCCGCTCATGGAACCCCCGCCCCCGCCTGGCTCTCCACGATCTCCCGATACGTCTCGCACGTCTGGAGCAGGTCGTCGTGCCGGCCGTCGCCGACGACCCGGCCGTCCTCGAGCACCAGGATCCGGTCGGCGTCGCGCACGCTGGCCGCCCGCTGGGCGACGACGAGCACCGTCGCGTCGCGGGTGATCGGCTCCAGCGCGGCCCGCAGCCGGGCGTCGGTGGCCAGGTCCAGCGCCGAGAAGGAGTCGTCGAACAGATAGATGCGCGGCCGCGCCACCAGCGCCCGGGCGATGCACAGCCGCTGCCGCTGCCCGCCCGACACGTTGCTGCCGCCCTGGAAGATCGGCGCCTCGAGCCCGCCCGGCATCCGCTCGACGAAGTCGCGCGCCTGGGCGATCTCGAGGGCCTGCCACAGCTCTTCGTCGGTGGCGTCGGGCCGGCCGTAGCGCAGGTTGCTCGCGATCGTCCCGCTGAACAGGAACGGCTTCTGCGGCACGATCCCAAGGTGCCCCCACAGCACGTCGGGCTCGATCCGGCGCACGTCGACCCCGTCGATGCGCACCTCGCCCGCGGTGGCGTCGAACAGCCGCGCGACCAGCGACAGCAACGTGGTCTTGCCCGCGCCGGTCGAGCCGATGATCGCCACCGTCTGGCCCGGCTCGGCGTGCAGGTCGACGCCGGTCAGCACCGGCTGGTCGGCGCCCGGGTAGCGCATCCCCACGTCGACCAGGTCGACCACGCCCTGCAGCTCGCGCAGCGGCGCCGGGTCGGCGGGCGGCACCACCGAGCTGTCGGTGTCGAGCACCTGCTGGATGCGCTCGGCGGCGACCGAGGCGCGGGGCACCAGCATGAACATGAAGGTCGCCATCATCACCGACATCAGGATCTGCACCAGATAGGTCATGTACGCCGTCAGCGCCCCGACCTGCATGTCACCGCTCGCGACCCGCTGGCCGCCGAACCACACCACCGCGACGGTCGACAGGTTCATCACGAGCATCACGACGGGGAACATCGCGCCCATCAGCCGGCCGACGATGCGCGCCACGTCGGTGAGCTGGGTGTTGGCGTCGGTGAAGCGGTCGATCTCGTAGGGCTCGCGCACGAACGCCCGCACCACGCGCAGCCCCATCAGCTGCTCGCGCAGCACCCGGTTGACCCCGTCGAGCCGGGTCTGCATCAGCCGGAACTGCGGCACCATCTGCCGCACGATCAGCCCGATGGAGACCGCGAGCACCGGCACGGCGACGACCATCAGCCAGGAGAGGCCGACGTCCTCGCGCAGCGCCATGATGACCCCGCCGATCATCATGATCGGGGCGCTGACCGCCAGCGTCGCGCTCATCAGCACGAGCATCTGCACCTGCTGCACGTCGTTCGTGGTGCGGGTGATCAGCGACGGGGCGCCGAACTCGTTGACCTCACGTCCCGAGAACCGGGTGACCCGGTCGAAGATCGCAGCGCGCACGTCGCGCCCGAAGCTCATGGCCGTGCGTGCGCCGGTGAACGTCGCGGCCGCGGCGGCGATGATCTGCACGACGCTGACCAGCAGCATCACGCCGCCGACCCGCCAGATGTATCCGATGTCGCCGCGGGCCAGGCCGTTGTCGATGATGTCGGCGTTGAGGCTCGGCAGATAGAGCGACGTGACGACGCTGATCAGCTGCAGCACGACCAGCAGCGCGACCCAGGGTCGGTATGACGCCAGCCCGGAGCGCACCAGGCGCAGCAGCATCGGGTCTCCTTCCGGGACGCGAGCCAGACCTCACGCCCTCGGCACCATCTTCGCCGCTGGGGACCCGCCCGGGTGGGTTCCCGCCGAACCGGCCACCGACGTACGCCCTCGCGGACCACCGCCGACCCGTGCGCCCCAGCGCACGCACCCACGGTCAACCGCCGGAGCGTGCGCGCTCCGTCGCGTCAGGCCAGCTTGTTCTGCCGCAGCCAGGTCTGGGCGACGGTGGCGGCGTCGCGCTTGTCGACCACGACCTGCTTGAGCATCTGCGCGAGCGAGGCGGTGGTCAGCTTGGCCGACACCTGGTCGAGCGTGACCTGCACGGTGGGGGTGGCCGACGAGCGGGCGATGAGCGGCACGACGTTGTCGGAGCCGAACAGCTGCTTGTCGTCGCGCAGCACCACGAATCCGTTGGTCGTGATCGAGGGGTCGGTGGAGAAGATGTTGGCGGCCGTGGCCTGGCCGTTCTTCAGCGCGGCCGCGAGGGTGGCGGTGTTGCTGATCGGCCGGAACGCCTTGGGCGTCAGGTTGTAGGTCGACTTCAGCCCCACCAGCCCCTGCTCGCGGGTGCGGAATTCCGGCGGCGCGGCGATGGTGACCTCGTTCGCCCGCTTGGCCAGGTCGGAGACGGTCTTGAGGTTCCACTTCTGCGCGGTCTCCTTGGTGACCACCATCGCGTTGGAGTCCTCGGCGGTCGACTTCGCGCCGACGACCTGGCTGCACGGCACGGCGGTGCGCAGCGCGGCGTAGATCTGCTCGGTGCCCTTGACCTTGGTGTCGGGCTGCAGGAAGTTCAGCAGCGAGTTGGTGTATTCGGGGACGACCTGCACCGAGCCGTCGCCGAGCGCCTGCAGGTAGGCCTCGCGCGCGCCGATCGGGTCGGTCGTCGAGGCGTTGACGCCCTTGGCCTTGAGCGCGCCGGCATACAGCTCGGCGATCAGCTGCGACTCGGGGAAGTCCGCGGCGCCGACCTTGATGGGGCCGGCCTGCGGTTGCTCGGTGGAGCACGCCTCCCCGCCTCCGCCGGCTGCCTCGAGCGGGTCTCCGGAGAGCCCGCACCCGGTCAGCAGCACGGCGCAGGCGCCGGCGGCGAGGGCTGCGCGTCGAGTGGGTCGGGTGGTCATGCCGTGGCCTGCTCTCTGGTGGCGTTGGGGGTGGCGGATCCGGTGTCGGCGTCGGCGGCCGACCGCGCGGGGCGCAGCCGCCGTCGGGACGTGCGCCCGGTGAGCCCGGGCGAGACGATGCTGCGCTGCACGAGCGCGAGCACCAGGTCGAGCACGAGCGCGAGCGCCGCGACCAGCAGCGCGCCGCCGATCATCTCGTCGGACTGGCTGGTCTGCCGGCCGTCGATGACGTAGCGCCCCAGCCCGCCGAGCCCGGTGAACGCCGCGATGGTCGCGGTGGCCACGACCTGCAGCGTGGCGCTGCGCACGCCGGACAGGATCAGCGGCAGCGCGTTGGGCAGCTCGACCTTGAAGAAGACCTCGCGGCCGGTCATGCCCATGCCCTTGGCCGCGTCGCGCGCGGCCGGGTCGACCTCGCTGACGCCGGAGTACGCGCCCGCCAGCAGCGGCGGCAGCGCCAGCACCACCAGCGCGACGATCGAGGGCAGCAGGAAGCCGAGGTTGGTGTCGCCCTGGAACTTCGGCTGCAACCACAGCACCAGCACCAGCAGCAGACCCAGGCTCGGGATCGCGCGGGCGGCGTTGGCGACGGTGATCATCCAGGCGCCGCGGCCGGTGTGGGCGATCCAGGTGCCGAGCGGCAGCGCGATCAGCATCGCGAAGAGCATCGTCAGGCCGGTGTAGCCGAGATGCTCCAGCAGCCGGTTGGCGATGCCGGCGTCGCCCGACCAGTTCTCGGAGCTGGTCAGCCAGGTCCAGACCTCGGAGAGGATCATGCCGTCGCCCCCGCTCGCTGCCACCGGGTGAGCAACCGCGTGATGGCCTGGATGACGAGGTCGAAGACCAGCGCCAGCAGCAGGATCGCGACGATGCCGACCCAGATCTCGGTCCAGTAGGTGCGGTTGTAGCCGTTGGTCAGGTAGACGCCCAGCTGCGGGATGCCCAGCAGCGCGGCGACGCTGACGATGCTCACGTTGCTCACCGCCGCGACCCGCAGCCCGGCGCCGATGACCGGCACCGCGAGCGGCAGCTCGACCGACACGAACCGCTTGAACGGGGTGTATCCCATCGCCGTCGCCGCCTGCCGCACGGTCTCGGGCACCGCGTCGAGCCCGTCGACGACGGTGCGCACCAGCAGCGCCAGCGTGTAGAGCGTCATCGCGGCCACGACGTTCCAGCCCGCGAGGATCGGGGTGCCGAGGATCAGCGGCATCACGACGAACAGCGCCAGCGAGGGGATGGTGTAGAGCAGGCCCGAGGCGGTGAGCAGCCCGGTGCGCAGCCAGGACGCGCGGCGCGCGAGCCAGCCCAGCGGCAGCGCGAGCGCGAGCCCGATGAGCAGCGGGATGCCGGCCATCTCGGCGTGCAGGAAGGTGCGGTAGGCGATGTCGCCGAGGTTGTCGGAGACGAACGACGCGTCGAGCGCCTTCATGCCGATCGGTCCTCGGTGGGTGCGACGTCGTCGGGGTCGGCCTCGGGGCGGTCGGTGGCCTCGATGGCGGCGAGCACCTCGTGCGCCCGCACCGACCCGAGCAGCCGGCCCTTGTCGTCGACCACGACCCCGCGCCGGCTCGGCGAGGACAGCGCCGCGTCGAGCATCGCGCGCAGCGGACCGTCGGCCCGGGCGACGGTGCCGCCGCGGTGCAGCATCGACGGCTCGATCGCGGCCTGGATGCGTTGCGGCTCGACCCAGCCCTGCGGCCGGGCCTCGTCGTCGACGACCAGCACCCAGGGGTCGTTGGTCGCCGCGCGCACGGCGTCGGGCTCGGCGCCCATCGGCACCACGACCTCCTCGCGCAGCGGCAGCTGCGGGGAGGGCTGGAAGCTGAGCGAGCGATAGCCGCGGTCGCGCCCGACGAAGTCGGCCACGAAGTCGTCGATCGGGTGGGCCAGCAGGTATTCGGGCGTCGCGACCTGGGCGAGCACGCCGCCGACGCGCAGCACGGCCACCTGGTCGCCCATCTTGATGGCCTCGTCGATGTCGTGGGTGACGAAGACGATGGTCTTGCCGAGCTCGTCCTGCAGCCGGAGGAACTCGTCCTGCAGCTGGTCGCGCACCACCGGGTCGACGGCGCTGAACGGCTCGTCCATGAGCATCACCGGCGGGTCGGCCGCGAGCGCCCGGGCGACCCCGACGCGCTGCTGCTGACCGCCGGACAGCTGGGCGGGGTAGCGGTCGGCGTAGGCCCCCGGCAGCCCCACGAGCTCGAGCACCTCGCGCGCCCGCGAGCGCGCCTTGTCCTTGGACCAGCCGAGCAGCAGCGGCACGGTCGCGACGTTGTCGACGACGGTGCGGTGCGGGAACAGGCCGGCGTGCTGGATGACGTAGCCGATGCCCCGGCGCAGGGTCGCCGCGTCGGTGGACATGATGTCCTGCCCGTCGATCGCGATCGTGCCCGACGTCGGGTCGGTCATCCGGTTGACCATGCGCAACGAGGTGGTCTTGCCGCAGCCGGAGGGGCCGACCAGCACCGTGATCTTGCCGGTGGGGGCCTCCAGCGACAGCTTGTCGACCGCGATCGTCGGCTCACCGCCCCGCGCGCTGGGGTAGGACTTGGTGACCTCGTCGAACGTGATCATGGCCCCAACCTATGGGCACGGACCGACAGGTGTCAGGACGTACGCCCGCCGCCCCGCCGTAGGGGTGAGCCGCCCCTCCCCCGGGCCGGCGAGCCGGGCGTACGCCTCCAGCGCATCCCGCTCAGCGGGCGAGCAGCCGGTCGATGGTGAACCGCGAGGCGAGCCGGTGCCAGGCGGGCGCGCGGTGCAGCATCGCGTGGGCGTCGTCCAACCCCACGAACTGCGCGTCGCCGCCGGCCGCCGCGACCCGCTCGACCAGGTCGCGGGCCGCGGCCGGGTCGGTGCGCCGGTCGCGCAGCCCGTGCACCACGAGCAGCGGGGTGCCGACGAACGGCTCGGCGGCATAGGCGTCGGACAGCCAGGGGGCGAGCGCGACGATGCTGCTGACCTCCGGGTGGCCCGCCAGCTCGAACGCGGTGCGCCCGCCCATCGAGTGGCCGATCACGCCGATCGGCACGTCGGGGAAGCGCTCGCGCAGCCGCCCGAGCGCCCACTCCGCGTCGGCGACCGACGACTTGGCGTCGCCGTTCCAGCCGCGCACGGCGTTGCGCAGCACGGCCGGGCCGACCCGCCCGCGGCTGCGCAGGCGTACGTCGCGCGCGAAGGGGATCATCCGCAGCAGGGCGGGGTCGAGCCGGGTGACCGGGAGGGTGCTGGTCGGCTCGCCGCCGTGCAGCACCAGCGCCACGGCGCCCGGCCGTCGACCGCGCGGCAGGCTCAGGTGGGGCCGGTGCGCCGCGGTGACCTCGGGCGCCTCCTCGCGCGGCACCGGTGCTCAGACCTCGCTGCGGTGGAAGCGGGAGAACGACTTGCTCGCGGTGGGACCGCGCTGGCCCTGGTAGTGCGAGCCGTACTTCTCGCTGCCGTAAGGGTTCTCGGCCGGCGAGCTGAGCTGGAAGAAGCACAGCTGACCGATCTTCATGCCCGGCCACAGCTTGATCGGCAGGGTCGCGACGTTGGACAGCTCGAGGGTGACGTGGCCGGAGAAGCCGGGGTCGACGAAGCCCGCCGTCGCGTGGGTGAGCAGCCCGAGCCGGCCGAGGCTCGACTTGCCCTCGACGCGGGCGGCGACGTCGTCGGGCAGGGTGACCTGCTCGTACGTCGAGCCCAGGACGAACTCCCCCGGGTGCAGCACGAATGGCTCCTCGCCGCGCACCTCGAACGCGCGGGTCAGCTCCGGCTGCTCCTCGGCGGGGTCGATGTAGGGGTACTTGTGGTTGTCGAACAGCCGGAAGTGCCGGTCGAGGCGGATGTCGATGCTGGACGGCTGGACCATCGCCGGGTCGTAGGGATCGAGGGCCACGCGGCCGGCGTCGATCTGGGCGAGGATGTCGCGGTCGGAGAGCAGCACGACGCCAAACTAGACGACCCGCCGCTCAGCGCGGGATCGTGCCCGTGCGCACGTGCCACTCGCCGCCGCCCCGCACCCGCCCCACGATGCCGCGCTGCAGCGAGGTCTCCTGGGGCAGCCGCTCCAGGTCGAGGTCGCCGCGCAGCGCGAAGGTGAAGTAGAGCGCGTCGGCGTTCCCCGGGGCCAGCTCGTCGGTCAGCCGCCACCGCTGCTGGAAGCGGGCGATGTTGCTCTCCGGCGCGACCGTCTCGAGCAGCTGGGGGTCCAACAGCCAAGAGCGACAGTGCAACCCGCGCACCGGCAGGTCGGGGAAGTGCCGGTCGAAGAAGGCGTACGCCCGCGCGAACGACGCGTCGACCGCACCCGGGTCGAGGGGTCCGGTGCGGGGGATGTGGGCGGACAGCCAGCGCCCCTGCTCGGGCACGTCGAGCAGGTTGAGCTGCAGCCGGCCGAGCCAGTAGAGCGCGCCCGACCAGGGAGCGGTGAGCCACAGGGCGGTGCGCAGCCCGAAGGTGCCGTCGTAGGCCGCGCGGTCGATGCGCAGCTGCACGCCGAACAGGCTCAGCGCCGTCCACGAGTCGGCGTCGGGGATGCCGCGGCCGGCGTGGAAGGCGCGCACCTCCGGCACGGTCGCGAGCAGCGCAGCCAGGCGCAGCAGCCCCGGCGGGCGCGCCGCCTCGTCGGGCACCGCCGCGAACAGGTCGGGGTCGGGCATCCGGTAGACGCCGAGGTGCCCGAGCACCGCGTCCGCGGCCGTCGCGACCCGCGCGTGGTCGGCGGTGTCGAGGGTCGGCAGCCAGCGCATCAGCTCGGCGGCGTCGTCGGGCTCGACCGCGAGCGGGTCGAGCAACGGGCGCACCACGTCCAGGGCCAGCCGGTCGGCGATCTGCTCAGGGGTCACGGGCCTCGACACTACGAGGTGGCCCGCGGCTCCGCCTCAGCCGAGGAGGTACGCGATCAGCAGGATCACCGGCACGGCACCGGCGGTGGTCAGCAGGATGGTGTCGCGGGCGAGGGTGGTGGCCCGGTCGTATCGGCTGGCGTGGACGTAGATGTTCTGCGCGGTCGGCAGCGCCGAGCAGACCACGACGGCGAGCAGCGGGTGGCCGTCGAGGCCGAGCGCGAAGTGCGCGACGAGATAGGCGACGAGCGGCTGCACGACCAGCTTCAGCGCGGTGGTGAGCGCCAGCTCCGCCTTCGGGATGCCGCCGCCGAGGCCGGGTCCGAGCCGCAGCGCGATGCCGTACGCGATGAGCATGCCGGGCACGGCCATCGAGCCGACGAGCTCGATGGGGCGTCCGACGAACTCCGGAAGCCGCCAGCCGGTGACCGCGAGCAGCAGGCCGAGCAGGGTGCCGAGGGTCAGCGGGTTGGTGAACGGGCGCAGCAGGATGTCGCGCAGCGACACCCGGCGCCCGCCGCGGTCGGCGTCGAGCACCGCGAGCGCGAGCGGCTGCAGCACGAGCAGCTGCAGCAGCAGCGTGGGCGCGACGAAGGAGGCGTTGCCGAGGACGTACGCCGCGACGGGCAGGCCGAGGTTGCCGGCGTTGACATAGCTGCTCGACAGCGCGCCGATGACGGTGTCTCCGCTGCCGCGCCGCCAGACGAACCGGGCGGCGAGGGCGTACGTCAGGGCCGGGACGAGCACGCCGGCGGCGGTGGCCACGAGGTTGCCGGAGAGCACACCGTGCACGTCGGTGTCGGCGATGGTGGTCACCAGCAGCGCCG
Organism: Barrientosiimonas humi; assembly: GCF_006716095.1. NCBI lineage: Bacteria > Bacillati > Actinomycetota > Actinomycetes > Micrococcales > Dermacoccaceae > Barrientosiimonas > Barrientosiimonas humi. The sequence continues at coordinate 85,730 of NZ_VFOK01000002.1, read as the reverse complement.
GCGAGGCGACGAAGAACGCCAGCCGGGAGAGGATCACGCGGGCCTGGTCGTCCACGAGGCGGATGTGGGCGAGGAGCGCGCCGAGGGCGATGACCAGGCCGATCGTGGCGAATCCCTCGAGCACCGCTGTCACGAGTCACATGCTCTCGCCGGGCGAGTTCGGGAGTGCGGGCGGGTGTCGGTTAGACTCCGTGGCGCCGTGCCGTTGCAGACCGGTCCAGACCGGACGAGCGGCCGCGCGGGCGTAGTTCAATGGTAGAACATCAGCTTCCCAAGCTGAATACGCGAGTTCGATTCTCGTCGCCCGCTCCAGACAGCGAAAAGCCGCCGGCCCCAACGGGATCCGGCGGCTTTCGCGTGCTGCTGGCGCGGGGTCAGCCGCAGTGGAACGACTCACGGTTGTAGCTGTAGACCGTCCCGTCGTGCTCGGTGAGCGACACGGTGATGCCGATGCAGCGCCCGGCGGCGTTCTTCAGGTTCGACGCGCCCGCGTAGTTCGCGAACACGCCGCTGTCCTTGGCGCCGTCGTTGTAGTTGTAGGCGTAGCGGATGGCCGCGGTCATGTCGTGCGAGCCCCAGATGTTGTCGTTCAGGACCAGACAGTTCGTGCCACCGTTGCTGCTGCTGTAGTACAGCCGCCACTGCGCGGTCGAGTGCCGGGTCCCGTTGCTGCTGTAGAGCCGGCCCGAGTTGATCAGCGAACCGCTGCACGAGCTGCTGATGTAGCCGTTCGGCCCGGTGAAGCTGCTGTCGGCCTTGGCCCCGGGCGCCAGGGCGATCCCGGTGGCGGCGGCGCCGACGACAGCAGCTGCCGCGGCCGTACGACGAACGGTCTTGATCTTCATGGTGTTTCCCCCTTGTGCGGTGCACGACGGGCCCCCGCCCGTCTCGGCCCAACCTCCTGCGCGTCCGGCGCGAGGTCAAGGGGTGAGGCGGGTGAGGGCCCGTCTGCGAGAGATGTCTCTCCGGGGGTTGACGATCAGGCCGGGACGATGAGTCCGTTCGTCGCGGTGCGCGCGGCCTCGAACCGGCGGATGACGTCGGCCCAGTTGACGACGTTCCACCAGGCCTTGACGTAGTCGGCCTTGACGTTCTTGTAGTCGAGGTAGAACGCGTGCTCCCACATGTCCAGCATGAGCAGCGGGGTGAGGCCGACCGGCAGGTTGCCCTGGTGGTCGTACAGCTGGCAGATCAGCAGCTTCTGGCCCACCGAGTCCCAGGCGAGGATCGACCAGCCGGAGCCCTGGATGCCGAGCGCGTTGGCGGTGAAGTGCGAGCGGAACGCGTCGAACGAGCCGAACTGGTCGTCGAGCGCCTGCTGCAGCTCACCGTCGGGCTTGTCGCCGCCGTCGGGCGACATGTTCGGCCAGAACACCGAGTGGTTGACGTGCCCCGCGAGGTTGAACGCGAGGTTCTTCTCGAGCAGGTTGACCGTGCTCAGGTCGTCCTTGTCGCGCGCCTCCGCCATCTGCTCGATCGCGGTGTTCGCACCCTTGACGTAGGTCTCGTGGTGCTTGTCGTGGTGGAGCTCCATGATCTCGCCGCTGATGTGCGGGGCGAGCGCGTCGTAGTCGTAGGGCAGCTCGGGGAGCTGGTAGTCGGCCATGTGCACCTCCGGTTCGGATCGGCTACATGCGACTTTGTCGCATGTAGCCCAACCCTAGTCCGGGCCGCTGGAGGCCCCCGGGCCGGTGCCGACCGGTCGAGTACGCCGGCGCCGAGCCGGTCGCGTACGCCGGCACAAGCCGGTCGAGTAGGCCGAGGAACGAGGCCGTATCGAGACCCGGCACGGGCGACGCCGAACCCCGCGGATCTGTTGGCGTTCCGCGGCTCCGGGGGCCTGTCAGTGGTCGGTCGTAGCGTGCTCCTCAGTCGAACACCAGTTCGCCCGTCGTGGGGCGAGCGTCACCCGGGGAGGGGGGCATGGCGGTGAGCACAGCGACCAGCACGGCGAGCCGGCCGCGTGTCGCGGGCGGCGTCACCGTGGCGTCCACCCTGCACGAGCTGCACGCGGTGCTGGACGCGCTGGGTGACGAGCCCGGCCCGGGAGTGCTCGCCGATGCCGACGCGTTGGAGCGCGCGGTGGCCGAGACCGAGCGGCTGGCGCGGCGCGTGGCCTCTCTGAAGCTGCGGCTGGTGGCGTGCGCGAACCGGTCGAAGGTCGCCGCGCAGGGCGGGTTCTCCACCACGGGGGCCTGGCTGGCGCGGCAGACCAACAGCACCGGCGGCGCTGCGACCCGGGAGGCCGACCTCGCCGAGCAGCTCGACGAGCGGCTTCCCGCGACCGGCACCGCGATGTCCCAGGGCCGCGTCTCGCCCGAGCACGCGGGGGTGATCGCGTGGGCGATCACGCAGCTGCCCGAGGGGCTGTCGCCGGACCAGGTCGCACGGGTCGAGGAGTCGTTGGTGGGTGACGCGGCCCGGATGTCGGCGCCGAGACTGCGCACCGCGGCCAGGCGCGCCCTCTCGGTCGTCGAGCGCGACCAGCGCAAGGTCGATGAGCACGAAGACCGGGTCCTGCGCGACGAGGAGAGCTCGGCGCTGGACCGGTGCCGCCTCACGATGCACGACAACCACGACGGCACCGTCTCCGGGTCGTTCGTCGTGCCCCGCCTCGCCGGGGACATCCTGCGCAAGACCGTGCAACAGCTCGCCTCGCCCCGTCGCCAGCGCAACGCTGGCGACGCCGACGACGCCTTCGACCATGACGGTCACCAGGGCGGCAGCGCCCGCTCGGCCAGGAGCGTCGGCGCGCCCGGGGACAAGACCGTCACCTGGGCCGAGGTCGACTGGCCGCACCAGTACGGCCTGGCCTTCGCGCAGCTGCTCGAGCACCTGCCGACCGACCGGTTGCACGGCAAGGTCGCTGCCACCGTCGTGGTCACCATGACCCGGGAGCAGCTGCTCGCCGACCTCGCCGCGGCCGGCCTCGACACCGGGCACGACATCTCGTCCGGGGACGCGCGGCGGCTGGCGTGCGGGGCCGGGATCCTGCCCGCGGTGCTCGACGGGCCGTCCCTGCCGCTCGACCTGGGCCGCACGCGGCGGTTCTTCACCGAGGCGCAGCGCACCGCGCTGGCCACCCGATACTCCGCGTGCGCGGTCGACGGGTGCGACCGGCCCTACGCCTGGACCGAGCTGCACCACGAGACTCCCTACGCCGCCGGCGGTCCGACCGACCTTGCCCACGCCGTCCCGATGTGCGGCTGGCACCACCGCGCCTACCACCTGCCCGGCACCGAAGCCACGATCCGCACCCACGCCGGGACCGGCGTCAAGACCGTCCAGTTCCACCGGCGCACATAGGGATTGGCGCCGTTCGGCTCACAGGCGTGGATCCTCGCGACGGGGCTTCACCGAGGCCGGCACGCCCTCGTCACCGATCGCGGGCCAGGTGCAGGTGAACGTGCCGCGATAGCCCGCGAGCCGGCCGAACCGCCGGTTGCTGACGCTCACCTCGATGCGGAACCGCTCGATCGACTCGTCGTACCGCTCGTGCAGCACGGCCTGCCCGGTGAGCTGGTCAGGGAAGCGGAAGCGCAGCGGCCCCTCCTGGAACACCTGGTCGTGCGAGCGGATCGTCAGGCCGCCCTCGGGGGTGACCTCGAACGACAGCGGCGTCGCGAGGTGCTGGTGGGTGCCGAGGAAGTCGACGACCTGGTTGCGGCCGGGGTCGAGCACCATCTGGGCGTCGAAGCGCGCCCGCCGCGGCGGCACCTCGAACGTGCGGTTGAACGAGACCGTCTCGCGGCCGAGGGAGTCGACGTAGGGGTAGTTCTCGATCATGAACGGGATGTCGCGCCCCTGCACCGGCACGAGGATGTTGCGCCACGACCCCAGGCGCAGGAAGGGCAGCGTCCACGACGGCCCGTGCCACACCTCGTCCATCACGCCGCGACCGATGCACGCTTGCCCGCCGGCCACGCTGACACCGAACCGCTTGCGCATCATGGGGTGCAGCCGCTCGAAGTCGGGCCCCATCGCGGTCGCGAAGATGCTCACACCGCCACCTCGACGTGCTCGATCGTGCGGGGCGCGGTGCCTGACGTGCGGTCGGGCGGGGTGCGCAGGGCGCGCCGCGCGTGCGGCACGACCCGGTTCGACCCGAAGACGTACGCCTTCGCCGCCGCCCGGATCCCGTTGCGCTCCGGGGGTGTTCCCTCCTCCAGCCACAACCGCAGCCGGTCGAAGCTGAAGGCCGTGGCCCAGCCCATCGCCGGGCGGAAGGCGCGGTCGACCAGGCGGCCGACCGGGCCCCAGCGCGTGTCGTAGTCGAAGCCGGTGAGGAAGCGGACACCGTCCTCGGTCGGCACGTATCTCCAGTAGCCGCGGCCGATCCTGATGGGGGACAAGGGGTTTCGCGACCCGAAGCCCAGGGCGGAGGTGCGGGTTCCGTCGGGCCGCTCGGTCTCGCCGAGGGTGCGACCGACCCCGGCGACGGAGAACGGGCCCAGGCGGATGGCGTACCGAAACTCCTGCGGCTGCTGCGGATCGGGCCGCGGGAGGTAGCTGATCTCGGTGAAGCGCAGGTCCCACCGGGTGTGCTGGGCGGGGTCCTGCGTCAGCTCCCAGAGTCGCTCCATCGGGGCGCGCACGAGCGTCTCGACGTAGATCTGCTCGCCGTGGATCTGCCTGCCCATGCGCCCGGCCTCAGGCCTGCTGGTCCTGGGCGCACTCCTCGCAGGTGCCGAGCAGGGCTGCGTGGCGGGGGTCGATCTCGAACCCCGCTCTCTCGCGCACGGACTCGCGCAGCTGCTCCAGCTCGCTCACCGGGAGGTCGAAGAACCGCTCGCACGTCGTGCACTGCAGGTGCGTGTGGCCGTGGCTCTCGCCGGCGGGCGCGAGGTGATAGATCGTCGCGGAGCCCGGCACGTGGGTGTGGGTGAGGATGCCCAGCTCGGAGAGCGAGGTGAGGCTGCGATAGATCGTGGCGCGGTGCACCCCCGGCACCCGGCGGGCGACGGCCGTGGCGATCGACTCGGCGTCGAGGTGCTCGGCGGAGGAGTCGACGACCTCGAGCACGGCGGATCGGCCGGGTGTCACGCGCTCGCCCCGCTCGCGCAGCGCGGCGAGGGCCGCCGTCACCCGCTCGGAACGCCGCTCGATCATGGCCCCAGGGTATGCACCGGCGGCGCCCGCGTCAGGATCCCGTCGACCTGCGTCAAGACCGCGTCAAGCCCGGCCGCGGGCTCCCGCGCGCCTGGCAGCGTCCGGCAGGTGGACCTTCCCGTGCTGACGACTCCCCGACTGCGCCTGCTCCCGACCATGACCGGCCGACCGGGCGTCGGCCGCTGGCTCGCCCACGACGACCGCGGCCCCGTCGCGACCTGGGCGCTCGCCTGGCCGAGCCGCATCGACCAGGGCCGCGCCGGGGTCGAGGCGCAGCTGACCTGCGAGGTCGAGGGCCGGTGCCGGCTCGAGGGGTTGGCGAGCGAGGGCGCCGAGGCCGTGCTGGCGTACGCCTTCGCCACCCGCCGCCTGCTCCGCGTCTTCGCCGAGACCCCCGCCGACGACGACGCCGCCCGCGGTCTCGCCGAGCGGCTGGGCATGCGTTACGTGCGCGCGTTCCACCTGTGCCGGCCCGTCGAGGACGACGCCGACCCGTGCACGGTGGAGTACGCGATGACGTACGCCGAGTGGCACCTGGGCGCCCGGCCACCCGCTGCGCAGACGGGCTGAGCACGGTCGCGCGCACCGGGCGACCCGTGACCACTCACCGCCAGCCGCCGCCGGGTGGCAGCATCCGAGACATGCCTCTGCCACCGCTGCGCACCGACCGCCTGCGCCTCGACCCGCTCGGACCGGAGCACCTGGAGCAGCTCGTCGAGCTCGACAGCGACCCCGAGGTGCTGCGCTACCTGTTCGCGCGGCCGCGCACCCGCGCCGAGGTCGAGGAGTCGATGGTGCGCCGCACGAACCCGGCGCACCAGGAGCGTGGCATGGGCTACTGGGCCGGTTTCGCGGGCGAGGAGTTCATCGGGTGGTGGGCGCTGCTGCCGGTGGGCAAGCCACAGGAGGGCGACCCAGGTGACGGCGTGCTCGGCTATCGACTGATACGCCGCGCGTGGCGCCGCGGCTTCGCCAGCGAGGGCGCGCGCGAGGTGCTGCGCTACGGCTTCGCCGACCTCGGGCTGCCCCGCATCACCGCCGAGACGATGGCCGTCAACGCCGGCTCCCGCGCCGTGATGCGCTCGATCGGCATGACGCACTGGCGGTCCTACCTGCTCGACTTCGACGAGCCGGTGCCCGGCGCCGACGAGGGCGAGGTGCTGTACGCCATCAGCCGCTCCGCGTGGGAGCGTCAGTGAGCGGGGACGCGGGCACCGAGCCGGTCGTGCGGGTCATCACGTGCGAGACCCGAGACTCGCTCGCGGCCGCCGGTCGCCTGTTCGACCAGTACCGGCAGCACTACGGCATGCCCCGGGACAACGCCGAGCGAACGCTCGTCTGGCTCACCGAGATGGTCGAGTCACGGATGCTCACAGTGCTGACCGCGTCCGTGAACCCGTCGGCGCCTGTGCCGGTCGGCCTGGCCACCGCCCACGCCGTCCCCGCTTCCCTCGGGCGCGGTCGGTTCTGGCAGGTGCGCGACCTGTACGTGCGCCCCGATGCTCGCCGCCGGGGAGTCGCGGCTGCCCTGGTCGCCACGGTTCGGGACGCGGCGTCGGCCGCTGGAGCGAGTCGCCTGTCCTTGGTGACAGAGCACGACAATCACGCTGCCCTCGATCTCTACCGCCGCCTGGGATTCGTGACCGTAGAGGGGCTCACGACGCTCAGCCTCGACCTCGCCGCGCCACGCACCCTGGAGGAGTAGGGCTTCGCCGTCAGGTCGGTGGGGTGTAGCGGCCGTCGATGGCGGTCCAGCCGCCGTCGACGAACAGCTGCGAGCCGGTGACGAAGGACGACGCCTCGCTGGCGAGATAGACGACCGCACCGACCAGCTCGTCAGGGCGGGACCAGCGGCCGAGAGCGCTCTTGTCCGAATACGCCTGGCCCCATTCGGGATTCGCGCGGATCTGTTCGGTCAGTGGGGTCTCGACCACGCCCGGCGCGACGGCGTTGACGCGCACCCCGTCCGGCCCGAGCTCCGCGGCGGCGGTGCGCACCAGCTGCATCAGGCCCGCCTTCGTCGCGGCGTACGCCCCCTGCCCCGGCTCCACGGTCACCGCACGGATCGAGGTGAACGCGACGATGCTGCCGCTGCCGCGCTGCGCCATGCGCGCGCCGAACGCGCTGATCAGCTCGAAGCTGCTCCGGAGGTTGAGCGCCACGACCCGCTCGAACTCCTCGGGTGCGTAGTCGACCATCCGCTTGCGGATGTTGGTGGCCGCGGTGAGCACCAGCACGTCGACCGGGTCGAGCGCCTCCGCCGCTCGCGGGATCGCTTGCGGGGCAAGCACATCCAGCTCGTACGCCCTCGCCCCCTCGAGCGTCGACGTCACGTCCTGCGCGGCGGCCAGGTCGCGGTCGGCCACGACCACCTCGGCGCCGAACGCGACGAGTCCCGCGACCAGCTCGCGGCCGATGCCGCCGGCTCCGCCGACGACCACCGCCCGCTTGCCGGTGAGGTCGAACAGGTTGCGGTAGTCCAGATTGCTGTGGCCCGAGTCGTCCATCCCTGCTCCTTCACTCCGGTTCTTCACTCAGGCTCTTCACTCCGGCTCGCCCGGCCGGATCACGGCCATCCGAGTCACCGTGAGCTCCTCGATCGCGAACCGTGGGCCCTCGCGCCCGATGCCGGAGTCCTTGACCCCGCCGTACGGCATGACGTCGGACCGGAATCCGGGCACCTCGTTGATCACGACCCCTCCCGCCTCGATCTCCTCGATCGCCCGGAACGCGGTGGCGAGCGAGCGGGTGAAGACGCTGGCGTGCAGCCCGTAGCGAGACTCGTTGACGGCCTCGAGCGCGGCGTCCAGATCGGGCACGGCCCGCACCGCGACCACCGGGCCGAACACCTCCTCGTCCCAGACCCGTTGTCCCGCAGGCACGTCCACGAGCACGGTGGGCTCGATCGCCCTGCCGCGCGCCGCCCCGCCCGCGGCGATCTCGGCGCCAGCAGCAGCCGCGTCCTGGACCCAGCCCAGCACCCGGTCGGTCGACCGCGCGTCGATCAACGGCGCGACGCGGGTCGCCTCGTCGCGCGGGTCCCCGACCACGACCTGCGCCATCGCCGCACGCAGCAGCCGGACGAAGTCGTCGCGCACCGACTCCACCACGATCACCCGCTGCACGGAGATGCACGCCTGGCCGGAGGCGTAGTAGCCGCCCCGCACCACGGCTGCGGCCGCCGCGTCGAGGTCGGCGTCGTCGCTCACCACCAGCGCGGCGTTGGACCCGAGCTCGAGCAGCACCTTCGTGGGTGCCGCGGCCCGCGCGATCGCGTGCCCGACGGCGGCCGATCCGGTGAACGACACCGCCCCCACCCGCGGGTCGGTCGTCAGGGCGCGCCCCACCTCGGCGTCACCCGTCACGAGCTGCACGGCGGCCATCGGTGCACCGGCCCGCGCCAACGCCTCGCGGAACAGGTGCACCAGCCAGAGGGTCGAAAGCGGTGTGGGCTCAGCGGGTTTCGCGATCACCGGGCATCCCGCCGCGAGGGCCGGCGCGATCTTGTGCGCGGCGAGCAGCAGCGGGTAGTTGTAGCCCGCGATGCCCACGACGACGCCGATCGGCCGTCGCTGCCAGAAGCCCAACAGGCCCCGCCCGCTCGCCAGCAGGTCGAGCGGCACCGTCTCGCCGTGCAGCCGCGCCACCTCCTCCGCCGACGTCTCGAGCGTCAGCAGCGTGCGCTCCACCTCGACCCGGCAGTCGACCAGCGGCTTGCCCGTCTCGAGCACCAGCAGCCGCTCGAAGTCCTCCCGGTTCGCCGCCACGTCGCGGTGCACGTCCTGCAGCACGGCGCGCCGGACGTACGACGGGAGCCGGCCGACCTCGCGCCGCACCTTGGCCGCGGCGTCCAGCGTCTGCCCGGCCAGCACCGGATCACCCTCGGGCGCCTGCGCGACGACGCTGCCGTCGTACGGGAAGACGACCTCGCGCGAGGCACCCGCTGCCACCCAGGCGTCGCCTACCGGCAGGCCCTCGGGCCACCGGCCACGCCAGCCGTCGTCGCTCACGAGCGGTCCTGGAAGCGCGGTTGACCCCGGAAGACCGAGGGCAGGGCGTCGCGGTAGGAGCGCCACGTGATGCCCGCCGCGGTCACCGACTCCGCTGCGAGCACCGCCCGCCCGACCGCCCGCGTGACGCAGTCGGCGCCGGCCTCGAGGATCGCGTGGAACCTCCACGCGTCCGGCACGTCCCGGGCGCAGGTCGCCAGCGCGAAGATCGTGTCGCCGTCGAACATCGTGTGCACCGGACGCACCGCCCGGGCCAGCCCGTCGTGCCCGATGCCCGCCAGCTTCTGGCACTGCGCCTTGCCGAGCGTCGCGTCGGTCGCGACGACGCCGATGGTGGTGGCCATGGCGTACGGCGGCATACCGCTCGCCTTCGCGCGCTCCTCGGCCAGCCGGCGAGCTGCGGCAACCTCGGCCGGGTCGGCCGGGTTCATCGGCGGGAAGTCACCGGGCAGCCCGAACCGAGCCGCGTACAGCTCGCCCGTGACCGGATCCGCGCTGGAGCCAATGGCATTCGCGACCACGACGGCTGCCACGGTCGTGCCGTCGGGCAGCACCGCGCTCGCTGACCCGACCGCGCCCTTGAGCCCACCGACCTTCGAGCCGGTGCCCCCGCCGACGTTCCCCTCGACCACGCCGGCGGTCGCGTCGACCGACACCGCGTCGTCGTAGGCCGCTGCCCCCATGTCCGCGTCGGGGCGCGCCCGGAAGTCGCCGCCCCGCCCCAGGTCGAAGACCACCGCGGCCGGGACGATGGGCACCACGATGTCTCCGAGCGGGAAGCCGATGCCGGCATCGTCGAGCCGCTCCATGACCCCCGTCGCGGCCGCGAGCCCGAAGGCGCTCCCCCCGCTCAGCACGACCGCGTGCACCCGTTCGACGGCGTTGCGCGGGTCGAGCAGGTCGGTCTCGCGGGTGCCCGGGCCGCCGCCGCGCACGTCGACCCCGCCGACAGCGCCGTCCGGCCCGGTGAGCACGCAGGTCGTGCCGGTCAGCCAGCCGTCGCCGATGCGTTGCGCGTGCCCGACCCGCAGCCCGGTCACGTCGTGCAGCGAGTTCGTCGGTCCTGCAACGGTTTCCGTCATCACCCTTCCGTCCATCACCCCTCCTTCCGTACGTCCGCGGCCAGGTCCGCAGCCGACCGCCCGGCGAGGGCGTCGGACAGGTGCGGGATGGCCGCCACCAGCGACCGGGTGTACGCGTGCTCGGGGCGCTCGTAGACCTGCTCGGTCGGTCCGACCTCGACGAACTCGCCGTCCTTCATCACGCCGACCCGCTCGCAGACGTACCGCACCACCGACAGGTCGTGCGAGACGAACAGCAGCGTCAGGTCGAGCCGCTCGACCAGCTCGAGCAGCAGGTTGAGCACCTGCGCCCGCACCGACACGTCGAGCGCGCTCACCGGCTCGTCCGCCACGATGATCCGCGGCTCGGGGGCGAGCGCCCGCGCGATGGAGATGCGCTGCCGCTGCCCGCCGGAGAACTGGTGGGGAAATCGGTCCGCCGCGTCGGCCGGGAGCCCGACCGACTCCAGCAGCTCGGCGATGCGCTCTCGGGGGCGCGGTTTCCCTTGTGCCACAAGAGGTTCGGCGATGATGTCGCCCACCTTCATGCGCGGGTCGAGGGAGCCGATCGGGTCTTGCAGCACCAGCTGCATCCGGTCGCGCACGAACCCCAGCCGGCGTTCGGGCAGACCGGTGATGTCGCGCCCCTCGATCTCGACGCGGCCGCTGGTCGGGCGGTCGAGCCCGGCGACGATGCGCAGCAGCGTGGACTTGCCCGACCCCGACTCGCCGACGATCCCGAACCGCTCCCCCGCCGGCACCTCGAGGGTGACGCCGCGCAGGGCGTGCACGACCGGGGCCGGCCGCAGCAACGACCGCCGTGGCCGCCGGAAGTCGCGGGTCACGTCGGTGAGCCGCACCGCGGGCGCCTCGCTCATGCCGCCCCCTCCTCACCGGTCGCCGGGTGCACGCAGGCGTGTCCGTCGTCCTCGTCGCCGACCCACGGCGGCTGCTGCTCGCAGCGGGCGTCGGCGTGGGCGCACCGGGTGCGGAAGACGCAGCCCGCCGGGAACTGCCCCGCCTGCGGCACCGCCCCGGGGATCGTGGCCAGCCGCCCGTCGCCTCCCACCGCGAGGTCGGAGGCGGCGAGCAGCCCCTGCGTGTAGCGGTGCCGCGGCCGGGCGAAGACCTCGGCGACCGGGCCCGCCTCGACGATGCGCCCGCCGTACATCACCAGCACGCGGTCGCACACCGTCGCGACCACCCCGAGGTCGTGGGTGATGAACAGCATCGCCGCCTCGCGCGCCGCGACCCCGCGCACGATCAGGTCGAGCACGAGCGCCTGCACGGTCACGTCGAGCGCGGTGGTCGGCTCGTCGCAGATCAGCAGCGCCGGGTCGTTGGCGAGCGCGATCGCCGTGACGACCCGTTGCCGCTGCCCGCCCGACAGCTGATGGGGGTACGCCCGCGCCACCTCTCCCGGAGAGGGCAGCCCCACGTCGTCGAGCAGCTCGACCGCCGCCGCGCGAGCAGCCTTGCGGTTGCTGCGAGTTCGGTGGATCCGCATGGCCTCGGCCACCTGGTCGCCGACCCGCATCGTCGGGTTGAGCGCCGTCATCGGCTCCTGGAAGATCATCGACATCGTGCGTCCGCGCAGCCCCGCGAGGGTGCGCTCGGGAGCGGTGAGCAGGTTCGGCTCGACCCCGGCCAGACGTACGTCCCCGGTCGCCGACAGCCCTTCCGGCAGCAGACCCATGAGCGCCAGGGCGGTGATCGACTTGCCCGACCCCGACTCCCCGATCAGGCCGACCCGCTCCCCCTGCCCGATCGCGAACGTCAGGTCGTGCACCAGACCGACCGGCCCCACCGTCACCGACAGGTCGCGCACGTCCAGCACGGCGGGCCTGGTCTCGATACGGGCCTCGGCTAGCGCCTCGCCCCTACTCGACCGGCTTGGGTCCGCTCTGCTCGACCGGCTTGTGCCCACCCTGCTCGACCGGCTTGTGCCCGCCCTGCTCGACCGGCTTGTGTCCGCCCGGCTCGACCGGTCTGGGATTCCGCTCGGCATCTCGCTCATCGTTGGCCCCCCGAGTCGCTCCCCGCCACGTGCTTCGCCAGGCGCGGGTCGAGCAGGTCGCGCAGGCCGTCGCCGAGCAGGTTGAACCCCAGCACGGCCAGCGCGATCGCGAGCCCGGGGATCACCACCAGCCGCGGCGCCTGGTCGAGGTAGGACTGGTGCTCCTGCAGCATCCGCCCCCACGAGGGCGTGTCCGGGGGCGCGCCGAGGCCGAGGTAGGACAGCGCCGCCTCCGCGAGGATCGCGATGGCGAACGACACGGACGCCTGGACGATGACCAGGTTCATGACGTTGGGCAGCACGTGCCGCAGCGCGATCGCGAACGGCCGCCGGCCCGCCGCGCGGGCGGCCAGGACGTAGTCGCTCTCCAGCACCACGAGCGCACCGCTGCGCACCACGCGGGCGAACGCGGGGACGGTCGCGATGCCGATGGCGACCATCGCGGTGACGACGCTGCCGCCGTACACCGCGGCCAGCATGATCGCCAGCAGCAGGGCCGGGAAGGCCAGCAGCAGGTCGCTCGCGCGCATGACCAGCCCGTCGAGCCAGGGCTGCCGGCGCGACATCGCGGCGAGCAGCCCCAGCGGGACCCCGACGAGCGCGGCCAGACCGACCGACAGGATGCCGACGAGCAGGGTCGTGCGCGCACCGACCAGCAGCTGGGATAACACGTCACGGCCGAGCCGGTCGCCGCCCAGCAGGTGGTCTGCGGAGAACCCGGCGAGCCGGTCCTCGGGGGTGACGAGCGTCGGCGGGTAGGGCGTCCAGACGAACGACACGAGCGCGGCCAGGACGACGGCGAGCACGAGCAGGCCGCCCACCACGACGCTGGGGTTGGCTCGCCGGCGCAGCCGGGTGATCGCCGCGGTCATCGCGCGCCTCGCAGCCGCGGGTCGATGACGAGATACAGCAGGTCGACGACGAAGCTCACGACGAGCACCGCCGCGACGAGCAGCATGACGATGTCCTGCACCATCAGCAGGTCGCGGTTGGCGACGGCATCGAGCAGCCCCGACCCCAGCCCCGGGATCACGAAGACCCGCTCGACGACGACCGCGCCGACCAGCAGCGTCGCCAGCTGCAGCCCGAGCACGGTGACGACCGGGATCGCCGCGTTGCGCAGCCCGTGGCGCACCAGGGCGCGCATCGGGCTGAGTCCCTTGGCCCGCGCCGTGCGGATGTAGTCCTCGCGCATGACCTCCAGCACCGAGCTGCGCACGTAGCGCGCGAGCACCGCCGCCTGCACCAGCGCCAGCGAGGTGACCGGCAGGATCAGCTGCTGCAGGAACAGCGCCGGGTCCTGCGCCGGTGGCGTCCAGCCGCCGGAGGGCAGCCAGCCCAGGCCGACCGCGAACACCGCGACGAGCAGGATGCCGGCGAGGAACGCGGGGATCGAGACGCCGACCTGCGAAAGGGTCGACAGGACCAGCCCGGAGAGCTGCCGATGGCGTACGGCCATGAGGGTGCCGAGCGGCACGGCCACGAGCATCGCGAGCACCATCGCGCACACCACCAGCCAGAGCGTGACCTGGAAGCGGTCGGCGATCTGCGGGGCGATCGCCGCACGGGAGATGTACGACTCGCCCAGGTCCATGCGCAGCAGCCCGGTGATCCAGCGCCAGTACTGCACGGGCAGCGGGTCGTCCAGCCCGAACTCGCGCTCCAGATCGGCGACTGCTTCGTCGGTTGCGTTGACCCCCAAGGCAACTCGCGCCGGGCTGCCGGGCAGCACGGCCATGAGTCCGAACACGACGACGCTGCTGGCGAGCAGGCTCGCCAGCAGCACCCCGAGGCGGGTCAGGACGCGCAGCAGCACGTCAGGAGCGGCCCAGCGTCGACAGGTCGAAGCCCTCGGTGATGGCGTTCTTGGGGAGGCCGGTGATGTTCTTGTCGGCGACGATCAGGTTCGGGAGCAGGAACAGGAAGTCGGCGCCGGCGTCGTCGGCGATGAGCCGCGCGGCCTTCTTCATGCTGGCGGTCTCCTGCTGCGGGGTGCCCGTGTCGGCGGCCTTGAGCAGCCCGGCCATCTGCGGGTTGCTGAAGTGGGTGTAGTAGTCAGGGTCGCCGAAAACCGTTGGCAGGTCACGGGGTTCGACGTGCGACACCATCGACAGGTCGTAGTCGCTGTTGGTGAAGACGGTCGTCAGCCACGCGGCGGGGAACTCCAGGGTGTCGGTCTGCACCTTGAACCCGACCTGCTCGAGCATGCTCTTCACGACCGGCCCGCACGACTGCGCGTAGGGCAGCGACGGCAGCCGCAGCCGGACGGTGGTGCCGGTCTTGCCGGCCTGCTGCAGCAGCTGCTTGGCCTTGGCCTGGTCGTACGGCGTGACCTTGGTGAGGTCTTCGTACCAGGGGTCGGTGGGCGGCACCATCGAGCCGATGAGCTGACCGCGCCCGGCCCAGCAGGTGTCGAGGAGCGCCCGGTGGTTGATGCCGTATCGCACGGCCTGGCGAACTCGCTTGTCGTTGAAGGGAGCTCGCGAGGAGTTCATCGACAGCACGACCTCGCCGTTGGTCGTCCCCTCGATGACTTGGTACTGGCTCGTCGGGAACTGGCCGAGCGACTCCGGCGCCTGCACGGTGCCGATGACGTTGATGGTCTTGGAGCGCAGCGCGTTGTTGAGCGCGGTCGGGTCCTTGAAGTACTTCAGCGTGACGGTCTTGAAGTAGGGCTTCTTGCCCCAGTAGTCCTCGTTGCGGGTCAGCACGATCGAGTCGCCGCGGCGCCAGGTGCTGAAGGCGTACGGGCCGGTGCCGACCGGCTTGGTGGCGAGCTGGTCGGCCGCGGTGCGGCTGAAGATCGCACCCACCCGGGTGGTCATGTTGAACAGCCAGCTGTTGCTGGGCTGGCTGAGCGTCACGCGCACCTGGTTGTCGCCGACCTTCTCGGCCTTGGAGACCGGGTCCATCTTGGCCTTGATGGCGATGGTCCAGGCCGACTTCACCTGGTTGATCGACCACACGACGTCGTCGGCGGTGAGCTTCTGGCCGCCGGTGAAGGTGACGTCCGGCCGCAGGTCGAAGGTGTAGGTCTCCCGGTCGGGCGAGACGGTCCACTTCTCGGCGAGGCCGGGCACGATCTTGCCGCTCTGGTCCTGCTTGACGAGCGTCTCGTAGATGTTGCCGAGCTCGACCTGCGGGATGGCCGCGCCGTCGTTCTTGGTGAAGTCGAGGCTCGCCGGCTCGGCCACCAGGCCGATCGTGACCGACTCGCCGGACGGGCCGGACGCACCCGAGCCGGAGCCGCTGGCGGAGGAGGAGCCGGCGCCGCCGCCCGAGCCGGCGTTGCACGCGGCGGTGAGCAGCGACAGCCCGACGACCGAGCTGACGAGGGCGATCTTGCGGGTCACGGGCACTCCCAGGGCGAGGCGGCGCCACCTGCGCGCCGCGGTGCGTCCCATCCTGGCCCAAATCACCAGGCCGCGCCGCCAAGATGGTGCGGTGGTCGATGACGGATTGGTGTGGCTGAGCGCGACCGAGCTGGTGCGGGCGTACGCCGGTGGTGACCTCTCCCCGGTCGAGGTCCACCGCGCGGTGCAGCGCCGCATCGCCGAGCTGGAGCCGACGGTCAACGCGTTCTGGCAGCGCGACGCGCTGGAGTCCGAGCGCGCGGCGCAGCAGAGCGAGGCCCGCTGGCGGGTGGGCGAACCGCTCGGCCCCATCGACGGTGTCCCGATCACGCTGAAGGAGAACGTCGCCCGCGCCGGCGTGCCCATGCCGGCGGGCAACGCCGGGGTCACGCCGGTGGTGCCCGACCGCAACGCCCCGATCACCGACCGCGTGCTGGAGTCGGGCGCGGTCGTGCTCGGGTCGACGGTGATGCCCGACTGGGGGATGCTCTCCTCCGGCGTCTCGTCGCTGCACGGGATCACCCGCAGCCCGCTCGACCCGAGGCTCACGACGGGCGGGTCGAGCTCGGGCGCCGGCGCGGCCGCGGCCGGCGGGTTCGGCCCGCTGCACGTCGGCACCGACATCGGCGGCTCGATCCGGCTGCCCGGCACCTGGCTGGGGCTTGCGACGCTCAAGCCGTCGGACGGGCGGGTGCCGATCGACGTGCCCTACCTCGGCCGCGTCGCCGGGCCGATGGCCCGCACGGTGGACGACCTCGCGCTGCTCATGTCGGTCATCGCGCAGCCCGACCCGCGCGACTGGGCGAGCCTGCCGCCGGCCGAGATCGACTGGGACACTTCGGGATTCGAGCCTCGATCAGTGCGGGTGGGGCTGCTGCTCGACGCCGGCTGCGGCATGCCGGTCGACCCCGAGGTGCGGGCGGTGGTCGAGCGCGCCGCCGGTGCGCTCGGCGACGCCGGCGCGGAGGTCGTACCCCTCGAACCGTGGATGACCGACGACCTGCTGGCCGACCTCGACACGTTCTGGCGCGTGCGGTCCTACGTCGACCTCGTCGCCCTGCCGCCGGAGCAGCGCGAGCGGGTGCTGCCGTTCATCGCGCGCTGGGCCACGGCGGCCGCCGACACCCCGGGCACCCGGCTGATGCAGTGCTACACCGCGACCAACACCATCCGGGCGCGCACGGTGGCGGCGACCCAGGCGTACGACATCGTCCTGTCTCCCGTCGCGCCCATGGCGGCCTTCCCCGCCGAGTGGCCGATGCCGTGGGGCGAGGGCGACACCGCGATGGCGCACATCGGGTTCACCGTGCCGCTCAACATGTCCGGCCAGCCCGCGGCGACGGCTGACGCCGGGCGCACCGCCGACGGGCGCACGGTCGGGGTGCAGGTCGCCGGCCGCCGCTTCGACGACCTCGGGGTGCTGCGCGCGGCCCGGTGGCTCGAGTCCGCCCTGCGGGGGCGCTGACGATGCCCCGCCGCCTGAACGCCCCGCGGGCGGATGCCGTCACGCCGGGCCGACGAGCGTGAGCGCGACCGCCGGACCTGGTAAGGGTTGACGGTGGTCCGCCGACTCGTCGCTCCGACGCTGTGGCTGATCGTGGCCCTGGTGGTGGGCACGCTGGCCTGGATGACCAGTCAGGGCGTGGCGGCCCACGTGGCGGCGTGCGCGGTCGGCGGGTTCGCCGCGGGCTGGTTCGTCCGCCGGCTGCGCCCGGCCGCGCCGGAGCGGCCCAGCGAGGGCCCCGGTCGGCTCGTGCTGCCGGTCGTCGCGAGCGTGCTCGTGGCCGCCGTCGGCGTCGGGGTGCCGTGGTGGCTGGCCTACCAGTCCGAGCGCCGGGACGTCGCGTGGACGATGCCCTACCGCAGCGAGACGCCGACCGTGGTCGGCGACAGGGTGTACCTGCGCACCGACAGCGCCACAGCCGGGGAGCCCTCGTGGCTCGAGGTGCGCGACATCCGCTCCGGCAAGCACCTGTGGTCACGCCGGTTCCCCGCGCGCGCCCCCTGGTCGCGCAATCTGATGCTCGGTCGCTTGCAGGTCGCCGAGGACGGCTCGGTGATCCTCAAGGTCGACTCGGACAACGGACCAGAACGGGTCCTGCGACTGTCGGCCGACGGCGCGCTGCGCTGGGAGCGCCCCACGAGCTACGTGGTCGCCGCGACGGCCCTGACCACGGTCCTGGAGACCTGCTCCCTCGACCCCTCGAACCGCTGTCGCCTCGAAGGCGTCGGGCAGCGCGGCGAGCGTCGCTGGACGATGACGTACGAACGCGACAGCCCGGCCGAGATCTGGGACCCCGAGGCCCCCAGCGGCCCCGACCTGACCCTCCCGACGGTGGTGCCCGTCGTCGAGCGCCCGGTCGGGCGGCAGCGGGTGACCCTGGTGGACGCCGACACCGGCCAGCGCCGCCAGCGCGTGGACGACCCGAGCGGCGACCGCATGTCGCGGGTCGTGGCGCAGGGGCGCTACGTCTGGGCGCTCGACACCGGCGGCAACCGCTGCCGGTGGTTCGTCCTCGACGCCACCCGAGTGCGCTCCACCGTGCCCACCGGACCGTGCGACCGGGTCTCGTCGGCGAGGACGCTGGTCGGCGACCAGGTGTTCCTCTCACGGGAGCACGGGAGCGAGGCCGGGTTCGGCTGGACGCTCGACCTCGCGAGCGCCACCGCGCGACCGATGCCCTACGCGACCGGCGACCTCACCACGCCCCAGGCCGCGCTCAGCCTCGACGACTCCGACCCGGTCGCCGTCGACCCCGTGACCGGGCGACGGCTCTGGTCGCTCACCCCCTCGCCCGACGTCGGCAACGACGTGACGGTGGGCGAGTCCGTCGTACGCGTCGGTCAAGACCTCCCGTCGAGCAACAACCCGTTCTCGCCGCACACGGATGACAACCCCGGGCGCACCGTCGAGCTGCTGGCACCACGCACCGGGCAGCAGCTCGCGTCGATGTCCTGCGCCGGCCTGGGCGACGTGGAGGCGCTGGGCGCGGACTGGGCGCTGGTGACCTGCGGCAACGAGTTCCGCCTGCTGACCTCCCGCTGAGGAGGGGCGGCCCTCCCCTGACCAGCAGGACCTACGCCGAGGTAAGTCCGTACTCCGCCGCACCCTGCCTTTACCAGCGAGTAATATGGGGATTCGTACCGACGAGTAACATGCGGCCGAAGGAGCCATCAGTGGGTCACTACAAGAGCAACGTGCGCGACCTGGAGTTCAACCTCTTCGAGGTCTTCGGGCGCGAGGACGTCCTGGGGGCCGGGCCCTACGCCGAGCTCGACGCCGACACCGCGCGCGAGATGCTGCAGCAGATGTCGGTCCTGGCCGAGAACGACCTGGCCGCCTCGTTCGACGACGCCGACCGCCACCCGCCGGTCTACGACCCGGCGACCACCGACGTACAGATCCCCGAGAGCTTCAAGAAGAGCTACCAGGCCTACATCGACTCCGGCTTCTGGGCCGTCGACGTCCCGGGCGAGCTCGACGGCACGGTCGCGCCGCCGTCGCTGAAGTGGGCGATGAACGAGATGGTGCTCGGCGCCAACCCGGCGATCGCGATGTACGCCGCGAGCTACGCCTTCGCCAAGCTGCTGTACGTCCTCGGCACCGACGAGCAGAAGAAGCTGGCTCGGTGGATCGTCGAGAAGGGCTGGCACTGCACGATGGTGCTGACCGAGCCCGACGCGGGCTCCGACGTGGGCGCCGGCCGCACCAAGGCCGCGCAGAACGACGACGGCACCTGGAACGTCACGGGCGTGAAGCGCTTCATCACCTCGGCCGAGTCCGACATGGTCGACAACGTCATCCACTTCGTGCTCGCCCGCCCCGAGGGCGCCGGCCCGGGCACCAAGGGCCTGTCGCTGTTCATCGTCCCCAAGTTCCACGTCGACCTGGAGACCGGCGAGCTGGGCGAGCGCAACGGCGCCTACGTCACCAACGTCGAGCACAAGATGGGCCTGAAGGTCTCGACCACCTGCGAGCTGACGTTCGGCGACAAGGAGCCGGCCACCGGCACCCTGCTCGGCGACGAGCACAACGGCATCGCCCAGATGTTCCGCGTCATCGAGCACGCGCGAATGCTGGTGGGCACCAAGGCGATCGCGACCCTGTCGACCGGTTACCTCAACGCGCTCGACTACGCCAAGGAGCGCGTGCAGGGCGCCGACATGACCACCCCGGCCAAGGACGCGCCGCGCGTCACGATCACCCACCACCCCGACGTGCGCCGGTCGCTGATGCTGCAGAAGGCGTACGCCGAGGGCCTGCGCGCGCTGGTGATCTTCACCGCCTCGCAGCAGGACACCGTCGACGTCGAGCAGCTGCGCACCGGCAGCGAGACGGTCGCGCAGGACTCGCCGGCCTACCTCGCCCAGCGGGTCAACGACCTGCTGCTGCCGATCGTCAAGGGCGTGGGCTCGGAGCGGGCGTGGGTGCTGCTCGGCACCGAGTCGCTGCAGACCTTCGGCGGTTCGGGCTTCCTGCAGGACTACCCCGTCGAGCAGTACATCCGCGACGCCAAGATCGACACCCTCTACGAGGGCACCACGGCGATCCAGTCGCTCGACTTCTTCTTCCGCAAGATCATCAAGGACCAGGGTCAGGCCATCGGCTGGCTCGCCCAGGAGATCGCCGCGACCGTCAAGGGCGGCGCCGGCGACGACACGCTGAAGACCGAGCGCGAGCTGCTCGGCAAGGCCGTCGACGACTTCCAGGCGATCCTCGGCGTCATGGGCGGCCACGCCATGGCGGCGATGGACCAGCCCGAGGAGGCCTACAAGGTCGGCCTCAACTCGGTGCGGCTGCTGATGGGCGCGGGTGACGTGATCATCGGCTGGCTGCTGCTGCGCCAGGCCGAGGTCGCCCAGGCCCGGCTCGACGCGGGCGACGCCGGCAAGGACGAGGCGTTCTACACCGGCAAGGTCGCGGCCGCGAAGTTCTTCGCGCAGACCGTCCTCCCGCGCCTCGCCGCCGATCGGGTGATCGCCGAGGGCGTCAACCTGGAGCTGATGGAGCTGCCCGAGGCCGCGTTCTGACCCGAGCAGCGCAAAGATGCGCGAGGCGTACAGGCATGCCTGTGCGCCTCGCGCATTCTTGAGGTAGGGGCCGCGACCGCCGCAGCCGCGCGGGCGGGAGCGGCCCGGCGATGGCGTACGTCGGGGTCGGGTCAGCCCAAATCGGCCAGCCGGCGCAACGCCAGCTCGTAACCCTGGATGCCGCAGCCCACGATCACGCCGGAGGCGAGGTCGGACAGGTAGGAGTGGTGCCGGAAGGCGTCGCGGGCGAACACGTTGGACACGTGCACCTCGACGAACGGCAGCGCCACCGCCGCGAGCGCGTCGCGCAGCGCGACCGAGGTGTGGGTGTATCCGGCGGCGTTGACGATCAGCGCGTCCGCGCTCCCGGCGGCGCCCTGCACCGCGTCGACCAGGTCGCCCTCGCGGTTGGACTGCACCCAGGTCAGCTCGCAGTCGAGCTCGCCGGCCACGGCGACGCACCGCTGCTCGGCGTCGGCCAGGGTGCCCGCGCCGTAGACGTCGGGCTCACGCTGACCGAGCAGGTTGAGGTTGGGGCCGTTGACCACCAGCACGCGCATCGCCATGCGCGGCAGTATCCCAGCCCCCGCCCTCCCAGCCCACGGCGAGGATGGCCGGCCCCCTGGCCCTCCTTGCGGAGGCGTCAGAGGCGGCGGTCGGCCAGCACCGGGAAGTCCTCGCGGGCCTTGGCGACCGTGCTGGTGTCGACCTCGACCGACAGCACCTCCTCGCCCGCACCGGCCTCGGCCAGCACCTCGCCCGTGGGCGAGACGACGGCGCTGTGGCCGCCCATCTCGGTGCCCGCGTGGGTGCCGGCGGTGTTGCAGCCGACGACGACGCACTGGTCCTCCAGCGCGCGGGCGCGCAGCAGCAGACGCCAGTGCTCCACGCGCGCCATCGGCCACGCGGCGGGAATGACGAAAACTGTTGCGCCCTGGTCGATCTGGGCCCGATAGAGCTCGGGGAAGCGCAGGTCGTAGCAGGTCGACAGCGCGCCTCGCGACCCGTCGGGCAGGTCGAGCAGCACGACGTCCTCGCCCGCCTCCATCAGCTTGGGCTCGCCGCCGCCGAAGCCGAACCGGTGGATCTTGCGGTAGGTCGCGACGCGCTCGCCGGTGGCGTCGAGGACGACCGAGGTGTTCCACAGCTCCTTGCCCTCGGGGCCGGTCTCGTCGCCGGGGCGCTCGACGATCGACCCGGCGTGCACCATCGCGCCGATCTCGCGGGCGGCCTGCGCCATGCGCTGCACGACGTCACCGTCGACCTGCTGGGCGCGCTCCTCCCACGAGCGGTAGTCGAACCCGCCCGCCGACCACAGCTCGGGCAGCACCACGAGGTCGTGGCCGCGCTGCTGCTCCACGAGCCCGGCCGCGCGCTCGGTGCGCTCGGCGACGGACTCGCTGTCGTCGTACGCCAGCTGGATCACGGCGATGCGCATGCTCACTCCTTGGGCGGTCCACCACGGCCGGCGCGGCCGGCCAGATATTCGTTGTACGCCTTCAGGTCGGCGTCGTCGTCACGCTCGGCCTGACGCTCCTGGCGCCGGGCCTCCTTGTTGTCCGAGCGCAACCAGTCTGCCGTCACCAGCACGGCGAGGATCACCGTGGGCAGCTCACCGGTGCCCCACGCGACCGCGCCGGCGGCCTGCTGGTCGTCCAGCGGGTCGGGGACCCAGGGCAGCTGCAGGGCGTTGAAGAACTCCGGCACGAGCAGGGTGGTGCCGGTCATCAGCGCCACGCCGAAGAACGCGTGCGAGGCGAGCGTGACCAGCAGCACCAGCAGCCGCAGCGGCGCCGGCAGCTTCGGCGGGCCGGGGTCGACGCCGATGAGCGACCAGACGAACAGATAACCGGTCAGCAGGAAGTGCACGATCATCAGCACATGCCCGGTGTGGGTCTGCAGCGCCAGGCCGAACAGCGGCGAGTAGTAGAAGACGACCAGGCTGAAGAAGAACAGCACCGCCGCCACGACCGGGTTGCCGAAGAAGCGGGTCGCCCGCGAGTGCACCGTGGCGAGGATCAGCTCGCGCGGGCCGAGCGTGGCGTCCTTGCGCTTGGGCAGCGCCCGCAGCGCGAGAGTGACGGGGGCGCCGAGCACGAGCAGCAGCGGCACGCCCATCGAGATGATCATGTGCTCGATCATGTGGATCGAGAACATGACCCGGCCGTAGATGCCGATGCCGCTGTCGATGACGTAGACGAACAGCAGCCAGCCCGCGACCCAGCAGATGGTGCGGTGGATCGGCCAGGAGTCGCCGCGGCGGCGCAGCCGCAGCATCCACGCGAGGTAGACGCCGATCGCGATGACCGCGACGGTCGTGAACAGCCACTCGGTGCGCCACATCGTCAGCAGCCGGGTGACGGTGAAGTCGGGCGGCGTGGGGTATCCGGTGCGGTCGAGCACCGGGTCGGAGGCGCTGATCTCCTCCCCGCCCGGCGGGGGCGTGCGGGCCAGCGCCGTCGCGATGCCGACGGTGGCGCCCATGACGAGCACCTCGAGCGCGGCGAACCGGGCGAACGCGCCGCGCGGCGCCTTCTCGTCGGGGCTGCGCTCGAGCACCCGGATGACGCGCTCGCGCTGCAGGTAGCCGAACCCGCCGAGCACCACCAGCGCCGCGGTCTTGGCCAGCACGAGGATGCCGTAGTCGCTGGTGAGCTCCCCGAAGCCGCCGAGCCGGACGGCCGCGTTCAGCAGGCCGGACAGCGCGACCAGCACGAAGCACCAGAGCGCGATCCTGGAGTAGCGCGCGGCCGTCGCCGCCGCGCCCTTGCCGAGCCGCGACCACAGCAGCAGCAGCGCCAGCAGACCGCCGACCCAGATGGTGGCGCCGACCAGGTGGAAGGCCAGCGAGTTGACCGCAGAGTCGTGGTCGGCCGAGCCCGCGGCGTGACCCACCAGCGCCAGCGGCAGGATCGCGACGACCGACGCGAAGAACAGCCACGCCATCGCGTTGCGGCCGCGCTCGATCGAGGACAGCAGCGCGATCACCAGCGCCGCGAACGAGGTGATCGCCGGCGCGCGCAGCAGCTCCAGCTGCCAGGTGTTGGTCCAGTAGGCGGAGAAGAAGCCCGACGAGCCGATCGCGGTGCCCGACAGGTCGGAGTACGCCATGACCCCGCCGAGCAGACCCGCCAGACCCCAGACCGTCGCCGACGCGGTGGCCAAGCGCCCGGCGTACGCCCTGCGCTGGGTGTTCTTGCCCTCCGGCATCAGCAGGCCGCCCAGCAGGAACATGCCCACCGTCAGCGCCGCGGCCAGGTCGTGCACCACCCGCAGCAGGGGGATGCCCCACCGGACGACGGGCCCGGCGTCGGACAGCTCGATCGGCGCTGCGGCCCCGCCGAACATCGCCGCCATGGCGCTGAACAGGAGGCCGGCGACGACGACCAGACCGACGAACGGCACTCCCAGACCAGCGGATTCACCCTTGCGGAGGGGAGGCTGCCCGGATCGTGGAGGACTCGTGGAGGACTGCTGGGTCACTGGGACAGGGTAAGTAGGGTTCCTGTATGGCCACGCATCCGCTTCCGCCCGAGAGTCTGCGCGACCTCGCCGAGGCGTACGCCGGCACCTTCAAGGCCGTCATCGACCTCGGCTTCACCTGCCACGACGAGGACTTCGCCCTCGAGACCGACTGCCCCGGCTGGACCGTCAAGGACCAGTTCTCCCACGTCGCCGGCGTCGAGGCCGCCGGGGCCGGGGTGCACGACCCGCAGGTGTCGGTGCCCGACTACCCCCACCTGCGCCACGACTTCGCCCGCGAGATCGAGAAGGCCGTCGAGGTGCGCCGCCCGCGCACCGGGTCGCAGGTCGTCGCCGAGCTGCAGCGGCTGCTGCCCGACCGGCTGGCCGTGCTCGCCGGCGAGGACCTCGAGCCCGACACCGTGCTCACCGGACCGCTCGGCGAGATGCCCGCCGTCGACCTGCTCGCGCTGCGCACCGTCGACCTGTGGGTGCACGAGCAGGACATCCGCGGCGCGCTCGGCCGCCCCGGCAACCTCGACTCCCCCGCCGCCGCCCTGTTCGTCAGCAAGGTGCTCGCCGGCTTCCCCGGCCGCGCCGCGCGCAAGGCCGGCCTGCCCGTCGGCACCGTCGTGATCCTGGAGAGCACCGGCCCGGTCACCGCCCGCGAGGGCATCCGCATCGTCGAGGGTGACGACCCCGAAAAGCCTTTGGCAGAGCCTCTTTTCAGCGGTGACTCCGACGGGCACGGGCACCCCGAGTCGGTCACGACGATCCGGCTCACCACCGAGGCGCTGACCCGTCTCGGCGCCGGTCGCAAGCGCGCCGACGAGGTGCACTACAGCGTCGAGGGCGACGACGACGTCGCCCGACGCGTGCTCGACGTGCTGACCATCACTCCCTGAGCGCCGGCGCCCGGCTTGCCGCGGACGTACGTCGGGATTATGTTTGTATGGCACAACCAACTTATCGGCGGGCGCTCTGCCCGAGCCGACCCCCCGACAGAGCAGGTGATCCCGTGGCCGTGGACGAAGCGCGCGCCGACGCCCTGGCGACCGACGTCGTGCACACGCTGAAGGCGCTGACCTCCATGCGCCAGCACATGCCCCGGCCGGCCGACGGGGTCGAGCACGCGGCCTACCCGCTGCTGTTCACGCTCGCGACCGAGCCGCTGCGGGTGTCGGCGCTGGCCGAGCGCGTGGGCTCCGACGTGAGCACCGTGAGCCGCCAGGTGTCGCAGCTGCTCACCAGCGGGCTGGTGCAGAAGCGACCCGACCCCGACGACCGCCGGGCCCAGCTGGTGCAGCTGTCCGACAGCGGCCACGCGCTCATCGAGTCGACCCGCGCCCGCCGGGCTACCTACTTCCAGTACCTCCTGCGCGACTGGGACGTCGACGACGTCGACACGTTCGGCGAGCTGC
The DNA here is from genome assembly GCF_006716095.1 of Barrientosiimonas humi. Classification (NCBI taxonomy): domain Bacteria; kingdom Bacillati; phylum Actinomycetota; class Actinomycetes; order Micrococcales; family Dermacoccaceae; genus Barrientosiimonas; species Barrientosiimonas humi. The sequence continues at coordinate 60,266 of NZ_VFOK01000002.1, read as the reverse complement.
TCACCCGGTTCCGAGCCTCCGTGCTCGACGTGCGCGCCCAGATGGCGACCGACCCGCAGGTGATCCACGACCTGACCAAGAAGGAGAAGAAGTGACGGCAACCACGGCCGACGAGCGCGGGACGGGGGAGCTGACCCACCGGCAGATCATGACGATCCTGGCGGGGCTGCTGCTCGGCATGTTCCTCGCCGCGCTCGACCAGACGATCGTCAGCACGGCCATCCGCACCATCGCCGACGAGCTGCAGGGTCTGGACGCACAGGCCTGGGTGACGACGGCGTACCTGATCACCTCGACGATCGCGACGCCGCTGTACGGCAAGCTCGGCGACATCTACGGCCGCAAAAAGCTGTTCCTGTTCGCCATCACGGTGTTCGTCATCGGCTCGCTGCTGTGCTCGTTCGCCGAGTCGATGTACGGCCTCGCCGGCTACCGCGCGATCCAGGGCGTCGGCGCGGGCGGGCTCATGTCGCTCGCCCTGGCGATCATCGGTGACATCGTGCCGCCGCGCGAGCGGGCGAAGTACCAGGCGTACTTCCTCGCCGTGTTCGGCACCTCCAGCGTGCTCGGCCCAGTCATCGGCGGGTTCTTCGCCGGCCACGACAGCATCCTCGGCATCACCGGCTGGCGCTGGGTCTTCCTGGTCAACGTGCCGATCGGCCTGTTCGCGCTGCTGGTCGTGACCCGCACCCTCAAGCTGGACCACCAGCGTCTCGACCTCAAGGTCGACTGGTGGGGCGCCGCGGCGCTCATCGTCGGCCTCGTGCCGCTGCTGACCGTCGCCGAGCAGGGCCGCACCTGGGGCTGGGGGTCGGGCCGCTCGATCGCCTGCTTCGTGGTGGGCGCGCTGGGCGTCGCGCTGTTCGTGGTCGCCGAGTGGCGGATGAAGGACGCCGCGCTCATCCCGCTGCGCATCTTCAAGAACCGCGCGGTGAGCGTGACGATCATCGGCTCGGTCGTGATCGGCCTCGCGATGTTCGGCGGCATGATGATGCTGCCGCTCTACATGCAGATCGTGCACGGCGCCTCGCCCATGCAGTCGGGCCTGATGATGCTGCCGATGGTGGGCGGCATGATGCTCGCCTCGATCGTGTCGGGTCAGATCACCGCCCGGAAGGGCATCGTGCGGCCGTTCCCGATCATCGGCGCGACACTGCTGACGATCGGCCTGTTCCTGCTGTCGACGATCTCGGCCGACACCCGGCTGTGGGTCGTCATGCTGATGATGTTCGTGACCGGCGTCGGGCTCGGAAACTCGATGCAGCCGCTGATCCTCATCGTGCAGAACGCCGTGTCGCCGCGCGAGATCGGTGTCGCCACCTCGAGCGCGACGTTCTTCCGCCAGATGGGCGGCACGATCGGCGTCGCGGTGTTCCTGTCGCTGCTGTTCAGCACGGTCGGCGGCAACATCCAGTCCGCGCTGAGCGCCGAGGCCCAGTCTCCTCAGTTCCGGCAGGCGGTCGGGCAGGCGCTGCAGGACCCGCAGATCCGGTCCGACCAGGCGGCGTACGACCTCGTCCAGGGGCTCGCCGACCCGCAGGGGCACGCGTCCGGGCTGGGTCAGGTCGACAAGGACTCCTCGGTCATCAACCGGCTGCCCGACACGCTGGCCCACCCGTTCCAGCAGGGGTTCGCCGACTCGATGGCGCAGGTGTTCCTCGTCGCCGGGTTCATCGCGATCCTCGGCCTGCTGGTGCTGCTGATGATGCCGCCGATCGAGCTGCGTCAGCAGTCGGCGATGCAGGCCCGCGCGGCCGACTCGGCAGCGGCCGGGGCGGCGGCCGGGGCGGCGGCGACGACCGGTGGTGGCGCCGCGGCGATCGGGACCGCCGCGCAGGCCGAGCACGCCGAGCGCGCGCGCGACGCGGGTGCTGCGAGCACGGGTTCTGGTGACGAGGGGGTCGGCGCTGAGCCCGCCCACGCCGACGGGCCGCGGCACGCGGCCCCCGACGAGGACGTACGGCAGCACGGGGCGCTCGACGACGCCTGCCGCACCGGTGCCGCCGTGAGCGCCGGGCACCTGCTCGACGAGGTCAGCGAGAACGACCCGCGCGGCGACGGCTACCAGCCCAAGCACGCGGCGAAGGAGTAACCCGGCCTCGCAGGCTCACCCGCCCGGCCGGGCCGACGACGGCGGCACAGAAATCACGACGGCGGACCACTTAAGACGTGGGCCGCCGTCGTCGGATCTGTGCCGCCGTCGACGATGCACGCACATGCCGCCGTCGACGATGGGGCTAGCCCCAGACCAGGGCGCGGGCCGGGTCCTCCAGCAGCGCGGCGACGTCGGCGAGGAAGCGCGAGCCGAGGTCGCCGTCGACCAGCCGGTGGTCGAACGACAGCGACAGCTGGGTGACCTGCCGCGGCACGATCGCGTCGTTGCCGTGCTCGTCGGTGACGACCCACGGCATCTTGCGGATCGCGCCGAAGCACAGGATCGCGGCCTCGCCCGGGTTGATGATCGGCGTGCCGTTGTCGACCCCGAACACCCCGACGTTGGTGATGGTGATCGTGCCGCCGGCCATGTCCGACGGGGGCGTACGTCCGTCGCGGGCGGTGCTCACCAGCTCACCGAGCGCGACCCCGAGGTCACGCAGCGACATGGCGTCGGCGTCCTTGATGTTGGGCACGACCAGGCCGCGCGGGGTGGCCGCGGCGATGCCCAGGTTGACGTAGTTCTTGACCACGATCTCCTGCGCCTGCTCGTCCCAGGTCGCGTTGATCTCGGGGTTGCGCCGCACCGCGAGGGTGAGCGCCTTGGCCAGCACCAGCAGCGGGGTGACCTTGACGTCGCGGAAGTCGCGCTCGCCCTTGAGCCGCTCGACCAGCTCCATCGTGCGGGTGACGTCGACGGTGATGAACTCGGTGACGTGCGGCGCGGTGAACGCCGAGCCGACCATCGCCTGCGCGGTCATCTTGCGCACGCCCTTGATCGGGATGCGGGTCTCGCGCTCGCCCGGGCGCACGACGGGGGCGGGGCGGGCCGCGGACGCGTCGCCCTCGGAGGCGCCGGAGCCGGCGGTGAAGCCCTCGACGTCGGCCCGGGTGATGATCCCGTCGGGGCCGCTCGCTGTGACCTGGCGCAGGTCGATGCCGAGGTCCTTGGCCAGCTTGCGCACCGGCGGCTTGGCGAGCGGGCGGTCGGCGTGCAGACCGACAGGAGAAACGTCGGGCTCGGCCACCGGTTCCGGCTCAGGAGCGGGCGCCTGCCGAGGTTGTTCCTGTCCGTCTGCACGCGCGGCGGCCTTGCGTGCGCGCCGGCTCGTCGACCCGGCCGAGGGTCCGTAGCCGACGAGGTTCGCGACCCGCTCGCCGCCGGCCTCGTCGGACGAGCCGGGACCGGTCGGCACCGAGTCGCCGCCCGCGCCGGGGGCCGAGGCGTGCTCGTCGTCTCGGTCGGACCCGACCACGTCGATCGAGACGATGGGCGCGCCGACGTCGACCGTGTCGCCCTCGCTCACGAGCAGCTCGACGACCGTGCCCTCCCACGGGATCGGCAGCTCGACGAGCGACTTGGCGGTCTCGATCTCGACGACGATGTCGTTGGTCTTGACCTGGTCGCCGACCTTGACCTTCCAGGTCACGATGTCGGCCTCGACGAGGCCCTCGCCCGGGTCGGGGAGCTTGAACAGCTTCACCGCCATGGTGTGCGTCTCCTTGTTGCTGCGGGGGTCTCGATACGCCGCTCGTTCCTCGCGGCTACTCGACCGGCTTGGGTGGGTCTCGATACGCCGCTCGTTCCTCGCGGCTACTCGACCGGCTTGGGTGGGCTTGGGTGGGTCAGTAGGCGAGGGAGCGGTCGACGGCGTCGAGCACCCGGTCCAGGTTGGGCAGGAACTCCTCCTCGAACCGGCTGGGCGGGTAGGGGATGTTGTAGCCGCCGACGCGCAGCACCGGCGCCTCCAGGTGGTAGAAGCACTCCTGCTGGATCTCGGCGGCGAGCTCGGCGCCGAGCCCGACGAACGTGCTCGCCTCGTGCACCACCACGACCCGGCCGGTCTTCTTGGCCGAGCCGACGATGGTGTCGACGTCGAGCGGCGACAGCGAGCGCAGGTCGACGACCTCCAGCGAGCGTCCCTCCTGCTCGGCGGCGGCCGCCGCCTGCAGGCAGGTCTTGACCATCGGGCCGTAGCACAGCAGCGTCGCGTCGGTGCCCTCGCGCACGACCGCGGCCTGCCCCAGCTCCAGCGGCGCACCCGCTGCCTCGTCGATGTCGACCTCGCCGCGCTCGTGGTATCGGCGCTTCGGCTCGAAGAACACCACCGGGTCGTCCGACTCGATCGACTGCTGGATCATCCAGTACGCGTCGGCCGGGTTGGCGCAGGACACCACCCGCAGACCGGCGGTGTGGGCGAAGTAGGCCTCGTTGGACTCGCTGTGGTGCTCGACCGCACCGATGCCGCCGCCGCACGGGATGCGGATCACCATCGGCAGCTTGAGGTAGCCGAGCGAGCGCGCGTGCATCTTGGCGACCTGGCTGACGATCTGGTCGAACGCGGGGTAGACGAACCCGTCGAACTGGATCTCGACCACGGGGCGATATCCGCGCAGCGCCAGGCCGACCGCGGTGCCGAGGATGCCCGACTCGGCCAGCGGGGTGTCGATGACGCGGTCCTCGCCGAAGTCCTTCTGCAGACCCTCGGTGATGCGGAAGACGCCGCCGAGCTTGCCGATGTCCTCGCCCAGCAGCACGACCTTGGGGTCGCGCTCCATCGCGGCCCGCAGCCCCGCGTTGAGGCCCTTGGCCAGGGTGAGCTTCTGCGTCTGTGCCATCAGTTCGCCTCCGCCTCGAACGACTCGTGGTAGGCGACGAAGTCGGCCCGTTCGCGCTCGACCAGCGGGTGCGGGTCGGCGTAGATGTGGTCGAACATCGTCGGCAGCTCCGGGTCGGGCATCTCCTGCGCGGCCTTGCGGATGCGCGCGGCGAGCTCGTCGGCCTCGGCGTCGATGTCCTCGAAGAACTGCGGGTCGGCGTAACCCTTGGTCTCCATGAAGCCGCGCATCCGCTTGATCGGGTCCTTCTCGCGCCAGATGTCGATCTCGGTGGCGATGCGGTACTTCGTCGGGTCGTCCGACGTGGTGTGCGCGCCCATCCGATAGGTGAACGCCTCGATCAGCGTCGGCCCCTGCCCCGCGCGGGCCGCGTCGAGCGCGGTCTTGGCGACGGCGTACACCGCCAGCACGTCGTTGCCGTCGACCCGCACGCCGGGGAAGCCGAAGCCGCGGGCGCGCTGGTAGGGCGGGATGCGGAACTGCTTGTGGTTGGGCTCGGAGATGGCCCACTGGTTGTTCTGCACGAAGAAGACGACGGGCGCGTTGGCGACGTCGGCGAAGACGAGCGCCTCGTTGTAGTCGCCCTGGGCGGTGCCGCCGTCGCCGGTAAAGGCCATCACCGCGGCGTCGCGGTCGGGGTCGCCGGTGCCGACCACGCCGTCGCGCTGCAGACCCATGGCGTAACCGGTCGCGTGCAGCATCTGGTTGCCGATGACGATCGTGTAGAGGTGGAAGTTGTGCTCGCCCGAGTCCCAGCCGCCGTTGTTGACGCCGCGGAACATGCCGAGCAGGTTCTCCGGCGGGACGTCGCGGCACCAGGCGACGCCGTGCTCGCGATAACCGGGGAAGGCGTAGTCCTGCGGGCGCATCGCACGACCGGCACCGACCTGCGCGGCCTCCTGGCCGAGCAGCGAGGGCCACAGACCCAGCTCGCCCTGCCGCTGCAGCGCGTGGCCCTCGGCGTCGATGCGCCGCACCAGCGCCAGGTCGCGGTAGAGCGCGCGGGCGTCGTCGGGGGTCATCGCCTCGACGATGCCGGCGTACGGCTCGTTGGCGGCGTTGGTGCTCAGCCGGTTGCCGTCACCGTCGACGAACTGCACCATGTCGGGCCCGCCGTCGGTGATGTCGTGCTCACCGACCGGAAGGACGGTGTTCTCGTGGTGCCTGACCACGTCGTTGGGGTCACTCACTGCGATCTCCTTCGGTCCACGGCCGGGGCGGGCCGCGGGTCGCACGCACTCGGTCCCAGAGGGTGGACAACCCCTGGACGTCACCACCACGGTGTGGTGCCGCTCACAGAGCGTGTGGGAAGGCTAACGCGCGGTCCCGGACGGGACCGAATCGGGAGCGCAAGGCGGGGCCTGCACCACGTCGCGCGCCGGCGTCAGCGGCGGCCGCGCACCAGGTCGATGAGGCGGTCCAGCACGTCGCCGGTGCGCAGCCCGTTGTGCAGCCACTCGTTGGTGATCCACGGCCTCGCGTCGGGCAGCAGACCGGCGGTCTCGAGGGAGTGCTCGCGCAGGACGTACGGGTCGTCGTAGTACACCGCCGCCACGCAGGGCACCTCGGCGGAGCGCAGCGCCTGCTCGTCGTAGAGCCGCGGCCACTCGTGCCGGGCCAGCAGCTGCGCGGCGTCGGCGAGCGGCGCGAGCCCGTCGACCTCCTCGAGCATCCACGGGAAGACGTGCTCGGCGGTCAGCAGACTCTCGTCCCCGCCGTACGCCCTCGGCAGCACCCGCTCGCACGACCAGTCGGTCGTGCCCCCGTCGGCGTAGCAGGCCTCGTGCAGCACGGTGTAGATCGGCGAGCTGCCGGAGAACGGCAGGTGCCGCTCCAGCTCGGCGCGGAACATGGGCGACGCCGGGTCGCGCTCGAGCAGGAAGTGCAGCTCCTCCGCGCCCCCGGTCATCCCGAGACCTGCCCCGAGCGTGCGCACCCGCCGGGCGCTGACCTCGCGCCCGGACAGCAGCCTGACCTCGCCGGCGGCGCACCGCTCGACCAGCGCCCGCATGCGGTCCCGGTCGCCGGGGAAGGTGCGGTAGAACCGCTCGACCAGCTCGATCGTGCGCGCGTAGGTCGCGGCATAGACCTCGTCGACCGGGGTGGCGACCGGCGGGATGCCACCGGTGAAGATCACCTCGCGCAGGCTGTCGGCGTGCCGCGACAGATAGGTCAGCGAGCAGAAGCCGCCGAACGACTGCCCGAGCAGGCTCCACCGCTCGACGCCGAGGTGCGCGCGCAGCAGCTCGGCGTCGCGCACGATCGAGTCGGCGCGGAAGTGGGTGAGGTGCTCGGCCTGCTGCTCGGGGCTCATCCCGGGCAGGTCGCCGACGGGTGCGGAGCGACCGGTGCCGCGCTGGTCGAGCAGCAGCACGCGGTAGTCCTCGATGGCCCGCCCGAGCCAGCCGGGCGAGGTCGGCACGCCCGGCCGCGGGCTCTCGCCGCCGGGTCCGCCCTGCAGGACAGCAGGTACGGCTTGTCGCCGCCGCCGTCGGGCCCGGTCACCTCACGGGCGTAGACCGTCAGCGTGTCGCCGCCGGGGGCGTCGTGATCGAGCGGCACCTCCAGCTCGTGGTCGACGAGCTGCAGACCCGGGATCCGTTGCGTCACAGGCACATTCACGCGCCGGCGTCGGCGCCGCGGGACCCGCGGAACGCGCCGGCCACCTCGATCAGCCGGTCGTTCGCCTCGGTCTCGCCGATGGAGCAGCGGGCGCCCTCCCCGTCGAACGGGCGCACCACCAGGCCGGCCTCGTCGCAGGCCCGCGCGAACGCCATCGTGTCGGGGCCGAGCGGCATCCAGACGAAGTTGGCGTGCGTCTCGGGCACGTCCCAGCCCTGCGCCCGCAGCGCGTCGAAGACGCGGGTGCGCTCGCCGACCAGCGCGTCGACCCGCTGCTGCAGCTCGCCGAACGCGTCGAGGCTGGCGATCGCGGCGTCCTGGGCGAGCTGGCTCACGCCGAACGGCACCGCCGCCTTGCGCAGGGCGGTGGCGACCGGCTCGTGCGCGACGGCGTAGCCGACGCGGAGCCCGGCGAGGCCGTACGCCTTCGAGAACGTCCGCAGCAGAGCGACGTTCGGGTGACGCCGCCACACGTCGATCGCCTGCGGGGCCTCGGGGTCCGTGACGAACTCGAGGTAGGCCTCGTCGATCACGACGACCACGTCGGAAGGCACGGCGGCGAGGAACCGCTCGAGCTCGTCGGCGTGCACGACCGGGCCGGTGGGGTTGTTGGGCGTGCACACGAGGATCAGGCGGGTGCGGTCGGTGACGGCCGCCGCCATGGCGTCGAGGTCGTGCCGCGCGTCGGAGGTCAGCGGCACCTGCACCGACGCCGCGCCGGCGAGCGCGACGACGATGGGGTAGGCCTCGAACGAGCGCCACGCGTAGACGACCTCGTCACCGGGGTCGCAGGTGATCGCGACGAGCTGACCGAGCACGCCCACGCTGCCCGTGCCGGTCGCGATCTCGTCGGGCTCGACCTTGAGCTCGTCCGCGATCCGCGCGCTCAGCCCGGACACCCCCATGTCGGGATAGCGGTTCATCGACCCGGCCGACTCGCGCACGACCTCCAGCACCGACGGCAGCGGCGGGTAGGGGTTCTCGTTGCTGCTGATCTTGTAGGTCGTCACGTCCGTGCGCGGCGCCGCGGGCTTGCCGGGCTTGTACCCGGGGACGGAGTCGAGCGTGGCGCGCAGCCGGACAGCGTTGGCCGGCTTGGGGTCTTCGGTCATGCCGTCACTGTACGAGCGCAGCCGGGCCGCGGTCAGAGGTCCGGGCGGGACTGGGCCCCGCGGTGACGCACAGCCGCCGCGCCGGCGCGCAGCCCCGCCCGCAGCGCCTGCTCGCGGTCGGCACCGTCCGCCAGGGCCGCAGCCAGCGCTCCGCAGAAGGCGTCACCGGCGCCGGTCGTGTCGACCACCTCGGCCGGATCCACAACGACCGCAGGCAGATTCACGTCTCCCCACTCCGCACCGTCGGCTCCCCTGGTCACCAGCAGCGACCCGGGCGCCGCCCCGGCAGCGGCCAGCAGCTGCGCCTCGTGCTCGTTGGCGACCACCGGGTCGGCGAGGTCGAGCACCTCGGGCGGCAGGTCGGCGTACGGCGCGGTGTTGAGCACCACGCGGGCCCCGCGCTCGGCGGCGAGACGGGCCGCCCGCCCGACCGTGCCGAACGGGATCTCCAGCTGCACGAGCAGCACGTCGTCGGCCGCGAGGTCGCCGAGCGCGGCGCCGACCCGCTCCCAGGTGACCTCGCCGTTGGCGCCGGGGACGACGACGATGGCGTTCTCCCCCGCGTCGTCGACGGTGATCAGCGCGTGACCGCTCGGGCCCTCGACGGTCACGACCGCGGAGGTGTCGACGCCACGCTCACCCAGCCGCCCGACGTACGCCCTCCCCGCCTCGTCGGAGCCCACGCACCCGACCATCGCGACCCCGGCGCCCGCCGCCGCGGCGGCGACGGCCTGGTTGCCGCCCTTGCCGCCGGCGTAGCGGTCCATGCCGTCGGCCAGCACCGTCTCGCCGGGGCTGGGGTGCCGGCGCACGGGCGCGACCAGGTCGACGTTGAGCGAGCCCAGCACCACGACGCGGCCCACTCAGCCCACCTCCCCGCGCACGGTCGCGAGCCACACGTCGCGCAGCGCGTCGCCGTCGACCCCGAGGCAGACGTCGACCATCGCGCGCGCCGGGCCGTGCGGGTCGTGCTCCATGTCGCCGGTCCAGTCGCGGCGGTCGACGATGGTGCGGCCGCGGGTCCAGGTCCCGGCAAGCTCCACCCGAACGGGGCGCCGCTCGGTCCGAACCGCTTGCGGCACAAGGAGACTCGCGACCGCACCGGCGTCGCCGACGGTCATCGTGCCGTCCTGGAACACCCGCTGGTGGAACGACGTGAGCCCGGCCGCGAGCGTGGCGACCGGGGTGCCGAGGTCGCGCAGCGCCTGCGACTGCTCGCGCGTGACGCGCGGGGCGTAGAAGACGTCGAGGCCGTACATCGTCACCGGCACGTCATGCTCCACGCACGCGTCGAGCACGAGTGCGGTGGCCTCCGGGTCGTGGAAGACGTTGAACTCCGCGGCGGCCGTCGCGTTGCTCACGTCGGCCCCGCCACCCATGAACACCACGCGCCCCAGCCGCGCGAACGCGTCGGGGTGCACCCGCGCCAGCAGCGCGACGTTGGTCATCGGCGCCAACGGGACGAGCGTGAGCGGCCGGCCCTGGGCGTACGCCCGCTCGGCCTCGTCGCGCAGCAGCTCCACCGCGATCCGCGGGTCGGGCTCCGTCCGAGGCGCCGGGAGGCCGAGGTCGCCCATGCCGTCGCTGCCGTGCACGTGGCGGGCGTCGACCGGCTGCTCCAGCAGCGGCCGCCGCGCGCCGACCCCCACCGGCACGTCGGTGCGGCCGGCGATCTCCAGCACGGTCAACGTGTTCCGCACGACGTCCTCGAGCGGGGCGTTGCCGCCGGCGCAGGTCACCGCGCGCAGGTCGAGGTCGGGGTGCAGCGCGGCGAGCAGGATCGCCATGGCGTCGTCGATGCCGGTGTCGACGTCGAGGACGAGCGGGATCGGCGCGGAGGGCTGGGGCGGCACACGGCGACTCTACGACCGGGTCGAGGGCGGTCGCCGGGCGCGCCTGGGACACTGGAGGCATGGACAACTTCCTGGTCAAGGTCGGCATCAACGCCGTCGCGCTCTGGGTCGCCGCCCTCGCCGTACCGGGCATCACGCTCGTGCAGGACGGCACCGACACCATGGCCAAGGTCATCACGGTGGTCGTCGTCGCGGCGATCTTCGGGCTGATCAACGCGCTGGTGAAGCCGGTCGCCATCGTGCTGGCGCTGCCCGCGCTGATCCTCACGCTCGGGTTGTTCACGCTGGTCATCAACGCCGCGATGCTGCAGCTGCTGTCATGGATCTCCGGCGGGCTGAACCTGTCGTTCCACGTCGACAGCTTCTTCTGGAGCGCGATCATCGGCGGCCTGATCATCAGCCTGGTCAGCTGGGCGCTCAACGTCGTGATGCCCGAGCGCGAGCGCGACTACTGACCCGCACCAGGTGGGCGGCTCACCAGGTCGGCGGCTCGCCGTCCTCCAGGTATGCCGTCGGCGCCCCGGCGTCGAGCAGCTGGGTCGCGTGCTCGATCAGGCGGGCGGTGTACGGCGCGCAGCGAGCGCGCACGGTCTCGGCGTCGGCCCAGTGGATCGCGCGAATCTCCCTGGGCTCCAACGTCGCTCGCGCCACCTCGTCCTCGGCGACGGACAGCTCGAACAGGTAGAGCATGGCGTCGTCCCAGCCCTGCCACGGCGGCAGCCAGCTGACCACCACGAGGCGCCGCAGCCGCGCGGGCACCTGCAGCTCCTCACCGACCTCGCGCAGCACCGCGTGCGCCGGTGACTCGTCGGGGTCGACCACGCCGCCGGGCAGGTCCCAGTAGCGCTTGTAGGTCAGCTCGCACAGCAGCACCTCGCCACGCTGGTTGCGGACCAGCCCCTGGCTGATCGTGCGCTTGCGCGGCAGGCCCGCGTTGAGCGCGGCCCGGAACATCTCGCCGGTGCCGACCTCGGGGTCGTCGGCGAGCCGGGCCAGCAGCACCGCATCCCGCCGTACGCCCTCGCGGTCCGACTCATACCCCCGCAGCTCTCCCTCGCGCCGCAGCCCGGCCCGCGTGGCCAGCCGGACCGACCTGCGGTTGTCCGGGTCGACGTACGCCTCGACGCGGGCGAGCCCGAGGTCGCCGAAGGCGTAGTCCACGAGCAGCCGCACGGCGGTCACGGCGTGGCCGCGGCCGCGGAAGTCGGGGAACAGCGCCCACGACAGGTGACCGGTGGCGTCGCGGCCGACAGTGCGGCGCACCTCGACGCTGCCGGCGACGCGGCCGTCGACCTCGACGACGAACGAGACGACCCGGCGCCCGTCGGCGTAGTCGCGCTGCCACCGCTCGATCGCGGCGCCCTGCTGCTCGGCGCTCGGGGTCACCCCGGGGAAGCGGAACCAGCGGGCGATCTCCTCGTCGTGCTGCAGCCGCGCCGCCTCGGCGTCGTCGGCGCGCCACGGGCGCAGCGTCACCGCGCCGTCGACGAGGGTCGGCTGCGGCGGGACGGGCTCGGAGGTCACGGGAGCGACGCTAACCCGCCGCGCGGCCGGGGTGAACCTGCAACCCCCTGCAACCCTTTCGCGCCGGGCGGACCGCGGCAGACACTCCCGCGACAGGCAACCCACCCGAGGAGCGAGGCACATGAGCAACGTCCACATCACCGGAGCGGCGCGCGGCATCGGCAAGGCGATCGCGACCCGGCTCGCCGAGGACGGCCACGACCTGGTCGTCAGCGACCTGCCGAGCATGGCCGAGACGCTGGAGCAGACCCGCGCCGAGCTCGAGGGACTGGGCGTGCGGGCGGTGGCGCTGACCGGTGACGTCAGCGACGCCGAGTCGGTGCGCGGGCTGGTGCAGGGCACGGCCGAGGCGCTCGGGTCGCTCGACGTGATGGTCGCCAACGCCGGCATCGCGCAGACCAAGGCGCTGCTCGACGTCTCGCCGCGGGAGTACGACCAGGTCCACGCCGTCAACGGGCGCGGCGTCTTCCTGTGCTACACCGAGGCCGCGCGGCAGATGATCGAGCAGGGCAACGGCGGCAAGATCATCGGCGCCGCCTCGATCGCCGCGCACAAGGGGTTCGCGCTGCTCGGGGTCTACTGCTCCACCAAGTTCGCGGTGCGCGGGCTCACCCAGGCCGCGGCGCAGGAGTGGGCCGAGCACGGCATCACGGTCAACGCCTACTGCCCCGGCATCGTCGACACCACCATGTGGGAGGAGATCGACCGCGACCTCGGCGACATCAACCAGGTCGGCAAGGGCGAGTCGATGGCCGCGATGGCCGAGCTCATCACGCTGGGCCGGGTCTCGACGGGCGCCGACGTCGCGGGCTACGTCTCCTTCCTCGCCGGGCCCGACTCGGACTACATGACCGGGCAGTCGGTGATGATCGACGGCGGCATCCTGTTCAGCTGAGTTGGGGCGCCCCCGGCCGGCGTGAGAGTGCGCGAGTGGCCCATGTCGTACGCGATCGCTGGGCGTGTCGCGCACTCTCACCGGCGCGGTGGCCGGGTTCGCACCGGCGCCACGCCGGCCTGGTGCCGGCGTCAGCGCAGCAGCAGCGACTGCAGCTCGGCGAAGCTGTGCGCGGTCCCGGTGGGTGCGGCGCCGGCGAGGTCGGTGCCGGTGCCGGCGCCCCACGTGACGGCGATGGTCGAGAGCCCGGCCGACGCCCCGGCGCGCACGTCGACGGCGGCGTCGCCGACGTACACCGCCCGCTCGGGAGCGACGCCGATCCGCTCGCAGGCCAGCAGGATCGGGGCGGGGTCGGGCTTGTGGGCGTCGGTGTCCTCGAGGGTCACGGTCGGCTCGACGAGCCCGGCCAGCCCGGTCAGCTCCAGCGCCCGCTGCGCCTGCGGCCGCCGCTTGGAGGTCGCGACCGCCACGGTCACGCCGGCGTCGTGCAGCGCCGTCAGCAGCTCGGCGGCGCCCTCGAACGGGCGGATGAGCCGCTCGGTGTTGTCCTGGTTCCACCCGACGTAGGTGTCGTAGAGCGCGTCGGCCTTGGTCTCGTCGACCGACCGGAAGGCGCGGATGAGCGGCTGCCCGATCCAGCTGCGGATCAGCGCCTCGTCCTCCTCGCGGCCGAGGTGGGTGCGGAAGGCGTGCTGGTAGGACGCGACGATGAGCGGGACGGTGTCGACGAGCGTGCCGTCGAGATCGAAAACCGCTGCGGGCCAACGCGACTCGGCCATCAGCCGGCCACCCCCCGAGCCGCGTCGAGGTCGGAGCGGGCGAAGACGTACCGCGTCTCCAGGCCGACGTCGCGCAGCGCCTGCCCGGGCTCCGGGCTGCGGTCGATCGCGCACAGCACGACCTCGACGGTGGCGCCGCGGGCGCGGAGCTCGCGGGCCGCGTCGCGCACCGCGCCGCCGGTGGTGATGACGTCCTCGACGAGGGTCACCCGCCGCCCGCTGACGTCGGCGCCCTCGGCGAGCCGGCACGTGCCGTACGTCTTCGCCTCCTTGCGCACGAAGACCGCGGGCAGCCCGGTGAGGCTGCTGAGCACCGTGACGATCGGGATGCCGCCGAGCTCGAGCCCGCCGAGCAGGTCGGTGCCCTCGGGCACCAGCGGTCGCAGCTGCTCGGCCACCCGCCGCAGCAGCGCCGGGTCGGACTCGAACTGGTACTTGTCGAAGTACTCGCTGACGACCTGGCCGGACCGCAGCGTGAACTCCCCGGACACCCGGCTGGCGGCGTCGACGTCGCGGGCCAGCGCTGCACGTTCACTCACGGGTCCCGATTCTCCCTGGTCGCTGCGAACCGCCCTCGACCCCCTGCCACCATGTGACCCATGGCACACAGCGACGTGACGGCCGACGGTGACGCCTGGACCCCTGCGGTGGCGGTGGTCGGGGCGGGCGCGATGGGCACCGGCATCGCCCAGGTCGCCGCGCAGGCCGGCTGCGAGGTGACGCTGGTCGACGTGGCCCCGGGGGCGGCCGACCGGGCGCGCGAGTCGCTGCGGGCGGTGTGGGCGCGCCAGGTGGACAAGGGCCGGATGAGCACCGCCGAGGCCGACGCCGCCCTCGCCCGCGTGCGCACGGCCGCCGGCGTCGAACAGCTGCCGTCGGTCGACCTGGTGATCGAGGCGGCCCGCGAGGACCTCGCGACCAAGCGCGAGCTGTTCGCGACGCTCGCCGCCACCCAGGCGCCGGACACGGTGCTCGCGACCAACACCTCCAGCCTCAGCACCACCGACATCGCCGAGGGTCTGCCGCAGCCGCACCGGCTGGTCGGGCTGCACTTCTTCAACCCGCCGCCGCTGATGAAGCTGGTCGAGGTCGTGCGCGGCGAGCACAACGCGACGGCTGACGGCGAGGCGCTGCTGGCGCGGTGCACCGACCTGATGCGCGCCTGGGGCAAGACGCCCGTGACCTGTTCTGCCACACCGGGATTCATCGTCAACCGGGTGGCGCGGCCGTTCTACGGCGAGGGCCAGCGGATGGTCGCCGACGGCACCATCGACCCCGCCACCCTCGACTACGCCCTCACCCGCGAGGGCTTCCGGCTCGGCCCGATGGCGCTCACCGACCTCATCGGCCAGGACGTCAACCTCGCGGTCGGCGAGTCCGTCTGGGAGCAGACCGGGCGCGACCCGCGCTACGAACCGACCGAGTGGCAGCGCGGCCTGGTCGCCGAGGGCCGGCTCGGCCGCAAGGCCGGCCGGGGCGTCTTCGAGTACGACCCCGCCGGCTCCCCGCTCGGCGCCGAGCCCGACGAGCGGCGGGCAGCCGAGCTGACCGCCCCCGACGCGCCCGTCGAGACCGATCCGGTCGCGCGCACGCTGGCGATGCTGGTCAACGAGGCCGTCGACCTCGTGGCCCGCGGCGAGGCGAGCGCCGCCGACGTCGACACCGCGATGCGGCTCGGCACGAACTACCCCCGCGGCCCGATCGAGTGGGGGCGCGAGATCGGGTTCAACACCGTGCACGCCCAGCTGGTCGAGCTCGACGCGCACTTCCCGGGTGGCCGTTACCGCCCGAGCCCCGCGCTCACCGACGGCAGCCTCGACGGTGCCGACGAGCGCGACGCTACGGGCGAGGACCACGGCGCGGCGCAGGAGCCGGCATGACCGACCTGGGCCACGTGGAGCAGATGTGGGCCTCCGACGAGGCCTCGCGCCGGCTGGGCATCACGCTCGAGGAGGTCGGGGTCGACGCCGACGGGCGCGGGTTCGCCCGCACCCGCATGGCGGTCGCCGAGCCGATGGTCAACGGCCACGACATCACCCACGGCGGCTTCGTGTTCACGCTGGCCGACTCGACGTTCGCGCTCACCTGCAACGCCTCCGGCCGCCTGACCGTCGCGGCCGGCGCCGACATCGTGTTCGTCACCTCGACCCGGCTCGGCGACGTGCTGCTGGCCGAGGGCCGCGAGCGAGCGACCTACGGCCGCAGCGGAGTCACCGACGTCACCGTCACGCGCGAGTCCGACGGGGCGCTCGTGGCGGAGTTCCGCGGGCGCTCGCGCGCCCTGCCCCCGAGGAAGGACGCCTGAGCATGGCCGGTGTGCCGCCCGTCAGCGACGGGAGCGAGCTGCTCGACGAGGCCGAGCGCTGGTCGCTCGACCAGCTGCGCGCCGAGCAGCTGGTGCGGCTGCAGTGGTCGCTGCAGCATGCGTACGACAACGTCGCGCACTATCGAAAGGCGTTCGACGACAAGGGGTTTCACCCGCGCGACGTCAAGACGCTCGACGACCTGCGGCACGCGCCGACCACGCAGAAGAGCGACCTGCGCGACAACTACCCGTTCGGGATGTTCGCGGTGCCGCGTGAGCAGGTGGTGCGGGTGCACGCGTCCAGCGGCACGACCGGCAAGCCGACGGTGGTGGGCTACACCCGCGACGACATCGACACCTGGGCCGGGCTCATGGCGCGGTCGCTGCGGGCGGCGGGGGTGCGTCCCGGCGACGTGGTGCACGTGGCCTACGGGTACGGCCTGTTCACCGGCGGGCTCGGCGCTCACTACGGCGTCGAGCGGCTCGGCTGCACCGCCGTCCCGATGTCGGGCGGGCAGACCGAGCGGCAGATCCAGCTGATCCACGACTTCGGTGCGCGGGCGATCATGGTGACGCCGTCGTACTTCCTGTCCCTGCTCGACGAGATGCAGGCGCAGGGCATCGACCCGGCCGAATCTCCCTTGGAGATAGGCGTTTTCGGCGCCGAGCCGTGGACGCCGGCGATGCGGGCGGAGATCGAGCAGCGCGGCGGCATGCACGCGACCGACATCTACGGGCTGTCCGAGGTGATGGGGCCGGGGGTCGCGCAGGAGGCGGTCGAGACCAAGGACGGGTTGCACGTCTGGGAGGACCACTTCCTGCCCGAGATCGTCGACCCGCTGACCGGCGACCCGGTGCCCGACGGGGAGCCGGGCGAGCTGGTCTTCACCTCGCTCACCAAGCAGGCGATGCCGGTCGTGCGCTACCGGACGCGCGACCTCACCCGGCTGCTGCCCGGCACCGCGCGCCCGGCGATGCGGCGGATGGAGAAGGTCACCGGCCGCTCCGACGACCTGATGATCGTGCGCGGCGTCAACGTGTTCCCGACCCAGATCGAGGAGCTGGTGCTGGCGCTGCCCGGGCTGACCGCGTACTTCCAGTGCGTGCTCACCCGGCCCGGCCGGCTCGACGAGCTCACCGTGCGCGCCGAGGCCGAGCCGCACGTCACCGCCGAGCGGCGCAGCGAGCTGGGCCGCACGCTGGCCGAGCAGATCAAGACCCGCATCGGCACCAGCGCCCGCGTCGAGGTCGTCGGCGAGGGCGGCATCGAGCGCTCGGTCGGCAAGGCGCGCCGGATCGTCGACCAGCGTGAGCGGTGAGGTCTCGATACGGCTCCGCAGGCCCCGCCTCCTCGACCAGCTGGGGTTCGGCCGCAGGAACCGGCGCCGCCGCACCGGCGTCGGAGGCAGGACTTCACCCGCCCGTCCGTCGGGCGTCCCCCGGGGAGGAACCGATGACCCGCTCGCACGCCCGTTTCGCCACCGTGATGGCGCTGACCCTCACGACCGCGACCGCGCTGTCGGCCTGCCAGGAGGCCTCCGGCCCGACCGTGCCGCGCTCGTCGTCGTCCAGCGCGACCAGCTCGGCCGGCACCGCGCCGGGTGCGCAGGCCCCGGCGCCGCAGCGGCCGATGGCCGACCTGAGTCGCTACGTCGGGCAGCAGGTCAGCTGGAGCGAGGACACCTGCCCCTCGAGCATGCGAGTCGTCACCGCCCTCTCGGACAAGACGACCTGCGCGCGCATCACCGCGCCGAAGGACTACTTCGACCCCGGCAAGGGCGACATCACGCTGATGGTGGCGCGCACCAAGAGCGACAACCCCGACGCGCGCGTGCTGTTCACCAACCCCGGCGGCCCGGGCGCGCCGGCGGCCCGCTTCTCGGCCGTGGTCGCCAAGCTGTCGCCGCTGGCGCAGACCCACGACGTGATCGGCGTCGACCCGCGGGGCACCGGCGACTCGACGTCGGTCAGCTGCGACCCGCCGCGCACCGGCGTCGACGACAACCGCAACCTCACGCCCGCGCAGGTCACGACCGTGCAGTCGCGGGTGAAGAAGAGCGTCACCGACTGCGTCGCCAAGCACGGCGGCTTGCTGCCGTTCCTCACCTCCGACAACACCGCCCGCGACCACGACCTGGTGCGCCGCATCCTCGGCGCCGGCACGGTCGACTACTACGGCGTCTCGGCCGGCACCTGGTTGGGCAGCCGCTACGCCACCTTGTTCCCGAAGCAGGTCGGCCGGTTCGTGCTCGACAGCAACACCGAGTTCACCGCCCCGTTCGCGAAGACCTTCGGCAACCAGCCGATGGCCTTCCAGCGGCGGTGGGACCAGCAGTTCCTGCCGTGGGCGGCCCGGCACGACGCGACGTACGGCCTGGGCACCGACAACCGCGCGGTCAACGGCGTCTACGAGAAGGTGCGCAAGGCCGCCGGTGAGGGCCGGCTCGACGTGTTCACCCCGTCGCTCATCGACAACGTGCTCGCGTCGGAGATGTACGGCGACCCCGGCTTCGTCTCGGCGGCGACGCTGCTGGGTCTGCTGGACAAGGCGACCGACGGCGATCCGGACGCGCTGCGCCAGGCCAAGCGGTCGCTGATGTCCAGCGGCGGCGACGGCTACACCGACTACCGCGAGAGCACGACCTTCATGGCCGTCACGTGCAACGACACCCCGTGGAACAAGCAGCCGCTGACGTACGCCGCGAACGCGTTCAACCTCGGCAAGAAGTACCCCCTCACCGGGTACGACGTCGTCGAGAACCGTTGCGCCTACTGGCCGTACACCGCCCCGCAGACCAAGGTCGACGTCAGCAAGGCCCCGCCGATGATGATGGTGCAGACCGAGCTCGACCCGGCGACGTCGTACGAGAACGCCATGAGCGCGCACCGCGCGTCGCCCTCGACCCGGATGCTCGTGGTCGACAACCAGGGCGACCACGGCGCCGTCGTCGGCAGCAAGAACGCCTGCGTCACCACCGCGGCGTACGACTTCCTCACCAAGGGCAAGCTCATCGCCCAGGACTCGGTGTGTCCGGCGGTGCCGCTGCCCGACGACAGCCAGGTCTTCGAGGTCGGGTCGAAGGCGCAGGGCCCGCAGCTGCCGACCGCCGACGGCTACGCCCGGCAGAAGCCGAACCTGGCGCAGCAGGTGATCGACCTGCTGCTGCGGATCCTGGCCGAAGCCACCCGCCCGCAGCGATAGAGGGTCTACCGTTCACCCGTGCTGACTCGCCTCCGGCGGGGAGGACTCGGGGGGCAGGCAGCAGTCACGGCGCTCTTCGGACTCACCTTCGGTTATCTCACGCTGCGGTCGTTCCTGGGGGTTGACCTGGCCGACGGCAGCTACCCGCTCGTGCTCTCGCGGCGGGTGGCGCACGGAGCGATGCCGCTGGCCGACGAGCAGGGCCTGCACGTCTTCGGTTCGCTTCCCGCGGCGCCGTTCGTGCTGGTGTGGGAGGCCGCCTTCGGCAGCACCGGGCTGATCCTGGCCACCCGCCTGTTCACGGTCGCGTGGATCGCCGTCGTCGTGCTTGTGTGCCAGCGGGCGCTGACGCCGACGCTGCCGCCGCTCCCGGTCGCCGCGGGGCTGTGCGGAGTGACGCTTGCCCTGCCCTACGCCGTGATCGGCACGACCTACAACACGGTCGCGATGTTCGGGCTGCTGCTGGCCACCTGCGCTGGATTTGCGGCAGTGCACGCGCGACCGCGCGGGTGGTTGCCGACCGCGGCGGTGGCTGCGCCCGTCGCATCGATCGCCTTCCCAGGGGTGACACCCGGAGCGGTCTGCCTGCTGCTCGCGCTTCTCGTGGTGCTGCGCCGGCAGGGGGCGAGCTGGGCGCAGATCGGGCGCAACCTAGCCCTCCCCGCCGCGCTCGTCGTCGTGGCGCTGCTCGTCTTCCTCACCGTCGGACCAGGGTGGGACCAGGTCGAGCAGTCGGTGGCGGACCAGCGCACGGCCCGACCGGCCACCGGAGGGCTGGGCAGCGTGCTCGACCTCTTCTCGTCCTGGCTCGGGGGCTACCTCACCGAGCCGGGCAAGCTACCGCTGGCCCTGCTTGCTGCGGCCGCCGCCGCCGTCCTTCCCTGGCGGCAGGCCGCAGCGGCGGCCGCGCTGGCCGCGGCCGGCCTGCTGCTGTGGTTCGCGAGCGCCCAGCCCGGCGCCAACATGCTGGACATCGACGACGGCACCTACCCCGGGGCGATGGGGGTGCTGGCGTCGGTGGTGCTGCTGCCGATCGCAGTGCGCTGCGCGGGGCGCGATGCCGCGACCCGACAGCTGCTCCTGCTCAGCGCGGTGACGCTGCCGAGCCTGCTCGGGGTGCAGGCCATGACGGCTTCCGGGTTCACCTTCGGCGCGATCGCGGCGGGCGGGGCACCGTTCGCGCTCGCGGTCTTCGTCGCGTTCGCGCAGTTCCTGAGCCGTCCGGACCTCGGCCGCGGTTGGCAGGTGGGTCTGCTGGCTCCCGCGCTCATCACGGGTGCGTGCCTGACGGCCGTCGTCTTCAACGAGGGAACGACGTTCCAGCAGCGCAACCTGGTCACGAGCGGCCCGGCTGCCGGGTTGTGGGTTTCGGACAGTTCCGTCACCCGGATCCGGGCGGTCGAGACGCTGGCCGACCGCTGCCCGGCCGAGGCGCGCGCCCTCGTGGTCGGCGCTCCGGGTGGATACCTGTGGCTGCCGGCCCGCAGCGCCGCGATGGGCTCGTGGCTGGGCAACGACGCGGTCCAGTCCATCCCCGTCGAGCGTCAACTGGCGCGGCGCCCGACCTGCATCCTGGCCGCCCGGGCGGCTGCGGACCCCGACTGGACCGCGGCCGACCAGGCGGTGCTGGACCGCCTGGCGGTGGGGATGCGACCCGTCGGCCGCCCTGTCTTCCTCCACACCTCACCCACGCTGGGCGACATCTACGTGCAGGTCTACGCCGCGGGTCAGGCGTCCTCGGGGCGCTGAGTCATCAGCTCGTCCAGGAAGCCGTCGACCTCGACCATGTCGTAGCCGGGGCGCAAGCTCGTGGAGCTGAACACCGCACCCTGGATGTCGGGCAGGCGCTGGCCGTGCGCCATCGCGACGAGCACCGAGTCGAGCAGGTCGTCGACCTCGTCGACGCCGTAGCCACCACGCTTGGTGCGGAACCGCTTCTCGCGCACCCAGTCCATCTGCGCCTGCGTCCAGCGCAGCGGCGTCGGCCCGCGCGCCGCCCGCGGCTCGGGGGCGGGCGCGGGAGCGCCCGTCCAGTCGGCCCGCCAGCCCTGGAGCAGGGTGACCAGCTCGCGCACGTCCGCGCGGGCGTACCCCTGACCGATCGTGCGCGTGGGGAGGGCGAACTGGGTGGCGTCGGGGATCTGCCGGCCCGCCCGCATGCAGGCGACGACGTTGCCGATCAGCAGGTCGACGTCGGACTCGACGTGCCCACCGCGCTCGGTGCGAAAGCGCAGGTTGGCCAGCCGGTCGAGGTGATGGGTCGTCCACTCCACGGCGCCCAGCATGACAGCGGGCGCCGGGCGCGGGTCAGCCGGTCAGACGCAGTTGGCGAACGTCGGGACCGACATGATGATGTCGTCGTTCGCCTGGGAGGTCTTGGCGCTGATGATGACCTGGTACTGCAGCTGCATCGACGTCGACGTGGCCGTGAACGACGTCGCGGTGTAGGTCGCGCCGCCGGGAGAGGTGCCGAGGCCGGCGCTCGAACGGGTCGCGCGACTGAGCACCGTCGTGCCGTCCACGATCACCCGCGCGGTGGCGCCGGTGCTCTGGCTGGCGACGCCGTTGCCGTAGCCCCAGCTGATCGGGATGCGCATCGAGTACGACCGCCCGACGATGAGGTTCGAGATCGTCGTGGTCGTCGTGAAGGTCAGCGTCGATGAGCTGGATCCGTTGTCGCGGTAGACCGTCCACTGGGTGCCGGTCGAGTTCCAGGAGTAGGCGCCCGTCGAGGCCGGGCCGAGAGTGCCGCTGTACGTCAGCGACCAGTCGCTGCCGCCCGGCACGGTGGGGCACGGGAGGGGCGAGGCAGCCGTGGCGGGGGCGGCCGACGCCAGCGCGATCGTGGGGATCGCCCAGGCGGCGCCCTTCACGACGGTGGCGCGGGAGGGGGTGGACATGCGTGATCAACTTCCTGACGGCGTACGGCTCCGTGGACGCAACGAGACCGTTGCCGAGCGGCATTCCGGATCTGCCGAGAGTGCGACGAGGGACACACAGCCCCACCTCTAGGGTGTGCGCATGCGCGTTCTCGTCTCCGGCGGAGCCGGTTACATCGGCTCCCACACCGTCCTGGCGCTGCTCGGCGCGGGGCACGACGTCGTCGTGGTCGACGACTTCTCCAACAGCAAGCCGACGGTCGTCAACCGGCTGGAGTCGTTGTCCGGCAAGCACATTCCGCTGCACGGCATCGACCTCACCGACCGCGACAAGACCGACCAGATCTTCTCCGAGACCGAGGTCGACGCGGTCGTGCACTTCGCCGGGCTCAAGGCCGTCGGCGAGAGCGTCGAGAAGCCGCTGGAGTACTACGAGAACAACCTCGACTCGACCTTCTCCCTCGTGCGCGCGATGCGGCGGCACGGGGTGGGCAACCTGGTCTTCTCCTCCTCCGCGACGGTCTACGGCCCCAACGCGCCGCTGCCCTACAGCGAGGAGTGGTGGCCGCTGGAGTCGAGCAACCCCTACGGCTGGACCAAGGTGTTCAACGAGCAGGTGCTGCGCGACGTCGCGGCGACGACGCCCGGCATGAAGGTGGCGCTGCTGCGCTACTTCAACCCGATCGGTGCGCACCCCTCGGGCCAGATCGGCGAGGACCCCAGCGGCATCCCGAACAACCTGGTGCCCTACATCGCGCAGGTCGCGGTGGGGCGGCGCGACCTGCTGAAGGTCTACGGCGACGACTACGACACCCCCGACGGCACCTGCCTGCGCGACTACATCCACGTCGAGGACCTCGCCGCCGGTCACCTTGCCGCGCTGGAACACCTTGCGCGACAAGAGGACTCGGCCCGTGCCTACAACCTCGGGACCGGCCAGGGCACCTCGGTGATGGAGGTGCTCCGCGCCTTCGAGCGGGCGGTCGGCCACGACCTGCCGCACGAGATCGCGCCGCGCCGGGCGGGAGACCTGCCGGCGACGTACGCCGACCCCACGCGCGCCGAGCGCGAGCTCGGCTGGAAGGCCACCAAGACCATCGACGACATGTGCGTCGACACCTGGCGCTGGCAGTCCGCCAACCCCCACGGCTACCCCGACGCCTGACGATCAGGCTGGTCGAGTGGGTCGAGCCGCTAGGCGAGGCCGTATCGAGACCGCTCACGTACTCGCGTGGTGACCGAAAAGCGCCGGGAGGCGTGAGTACGCCTGTGGTGACGTCGGATTCGCGAGTCGCCGATGGCGTACATCGCCAGAGTGGTCACCAACTAACAACGGGGCGGTTGAAAGTGACCAGTCTGTTAGCTCGCGACCAGTCTGAGAGATTCTGGCCAGTCTGGGCGGGGTCGGTCCTGACCCGACCCCACGATCTCGACACGACCGCACGTTGTTGACACGAAGTGCTGCTACAGCACGCACGTCTGTCAACAACGTCAACCCGTGTCAACAACGTCGGGCCCTGTCAGCAACGTCACCACCGTGCGCCGCCAGACCGACCCGACCACGGGCCGACTCCCGCATCCCGGCGCCTTTCGGTGACCCACGACCGAGGCGACGGGCCTTGGGAAGCCCGCGAGACCAACCACCTCGGCCGACCGGTCACATCTCCTCGGGTGCGCTGATCCCGAGCAGCGACAAGCCGTCGACCAGCACGCGCAGGGTGAGGGCGCACAGGGCGAGGCGGCTGGCCTTGACCTCGGCCGGTTCGGCCTTGAGCACCGGGCACTGCTCGTAGAACCCGGTGAACGCCTGGGCCAGGTCGAACAGGTAGGCCGCGAGCCGGTGCGGCTCGAGGGACTCGCCGACCTCCGCGACGACCTTGCCGTAGTCGAGCAGGCGCAGGGCCAGGGTGCGCTCGGCCGGCTCGGTGAGCACGATCGGGCCGGGGGTCTCGGCCGCGTCGGCGCGGCGCAGGATCGAGCGGATCCGGGCGGCGGCGTACTGCAGGTAGGGGCCGGTGTTGCCGGTGAGCGCGACCATCCGGTCCAGGTCGAAGACGTACTCGCTGTCGTGCGAGACGGACAGGTCGGCGTACTTGATCGCGCCCACGCCCACGGCCTCGGCGATGCTCGCGCGCTGCTGCTCGTCGAGGTCGGGCCGTGACTCGGCGACGACCGTGCCGGCCTTCTCGATGGCTGCGTCGACCAGCGACTGCAGCGAGACCAGGTCACCGGAGCGGGTGCGCAGGATCTTGCCGTCGGTGCCGAGCACGTTGCCGATCTGCACGTGCAGCGGCTCGGTCTTGTCGCGCAGCCAGCCGGCCTTGCGCGTCGCGGCCCACACCATGCGGAAGTGCAGGTTCTGCGGGGCGCCGACGACGTAGATCACCCGGTCGGCGTCGAGGTCGAGCGAGCGGTGCCGCAGCGCCGCGATGTCGGTCGTGGCGTAGCCGTAGCCGCCGTCGGACTTGCGCACGATCACCGGCAGCGGCTGCCCGTCGCGCCCGGTGAACCCGTCGAGGAAGACGCACAGCGCACCGTCGCTGATCTCGGCGACGCCGGTGCGCTCGAGGTCCTCGCAGATCGGCCCCAGCTCGTCGTTGTAGCGCGACTCCCCGTCGAGGTCGGCGTCGGTCAGCGTGACGCCGAGCTCGGTGTAGACCCGGTTGAAGTACGCCTTCGACCGGTCGAGCAGCCGCTCCCAGATGCGGAGCGTGTCGGGGTCGCCGCTCTGCAGCAGGGTGACCCGCTTGCGGGCGCGCGCCGCGAACGAGTCGGGCGCCGAATCGTCTTTGCTGGCCTTGTACTTCGCGTTCGCAGCCTTGTAGAACTCGTTGGGGTCGGTCTCCAGCAGCGCAGCCTCCTCGGAGGTCTCGCCGACCTCGAGCAGGTGCTCCACGAGCATCCCGAACGGCGTGCCCCAGTCGCCGATGTGGTTCTGCCGGACGACCCGGTGGCCGAGCCGCTCGAGGGTGCGCGCGAGCGAGTCGCCGACCACGGTCGTGCGCAGGTGGCCGACGTGCATCTCCTTCGCCACGTTGGGCGAGGAGTAGTCCAGCGGGATGACCTGCGCCGGCGGGGTGGGTACGCCCACGCGGTCGTCGGCGAGCAGGTCCTGGGCGGCGTCCGCGACCCAGCTGTCGGCGAGGGTGACGTTGACGAAGCCCGGGCCGGCCACCTCGAGGTCGGTCGCGAGGTCGTCGATGCCCTGCTCGCGCAGCGCGTCCACGATCGCCTGGGCGACCTCGCGCGGCGGCCTGCCGGCCCGCTTGGCCAGGGCCATCGCGGCGTTGATCTGGAGGTCGGCGGCCGGGGCGGGCGCGGCCTGCTGGCCCTTCTTGGGCTTGAGCGTGAACGGACGGATCACCGGGTCGGCCCCTTCGAACTCATCGCCCAGGGCGGCGACGATGGCGGCCTGGACACGAGGGGCGAGGGCGGACGCGGGATCGGTCATGCGCCAAGGGTAGAAGGACGGCGTGGTCTCGATACGCCGGCTCGTCCCTCGCCGGCTACTCGACCAGCTCTGCGGGCGGTTTCCGCGAACGAGTTGTCTCCTACACGACGTAGGAGTACCGTCCACTACGTCATGTAGTAGCAACCGCTCGTCCCAGGAGCAGCCCGGTGGGAAACCTCGATCTGGCGCGGTGGCAGTTCGCCATCACGACCGTCTATCACTTCCTGTTCGTCCCCATCACGATCGGGATGTCGGCGTTCGTCGCGGCGTTCCACACGGCGTACCTGCGCACCCGCAAGCCGGAGTACATGCGGCTGTCGAAGTTCTACGGGAAGCTGTTCACCATCAACTTCGCCCTCGGGCTGGTGACCGGCATCGTGCAGGAGTTCCAGTTCGGGATGAACTGGTCGAACTACTCCCGCTTCGTCGGTGACATCTTCGGCGCCCCGCTCGCGCTCGAGGCCCTCCTGGCGTTCTTCCTGGAGTCGACGTTCCTCGGGCTGTGGCTGTTCGGCTGGGGCCGCATCCCCGAGAAGCTGCACAACGCGTGCATCTGGATCGTGCACATCGGCACGCTGCTGTCGGCCTACTTCATCCTGGCCGCCAACTCGTTCATGCAGAACCCGGTCGGCTGGCGGTTCAACCCCGAGACCAACCGCGCCGAGCTGACCGACTTCGTGGCGGTGCTGCTCAACAAGGTGCAGCTGGTCGCCTTCCCGCACGTCGTCACCGCGTGCTTCATGGTCGGCGGCGCGATCGTCATGTCGGTCGCCCTGTTCATGATGCGCCGGCACCGTCGCTCCGAGGAGCGCACCGAGGACATCCCGATGTACCGCAAGGCCGTGAAGGCCGGCGCCGTCGTCACCCTGATCGCCGGCATCGGCGTCGCCATCACCGGCGACCTGCAGGGCAAGGTCATGACCGAGGTGCAGCCGATGAAGATGGCCGCCGCCGAGGCGCTGTACGACACCCCGCCCGACGGGCAGTGCGCCAACTTCTCGGTGCTGAGCATCGGCACCCTCGACGGCTCCGAGGCCAAGGAGATCGTCGAGGTCCCGTGCCTGCTGAGCTTCCTCGGCACCGGCTCGTTCGACGGCAAGGTCGAGGGCATCCGCGACCTGGAGGCGGCCTACCAGGAGAAGTACAAGGACAACCCGGTCACCTACTCGGCGAGCTACGTCCCGAACATCCCGGTGTCGTACTGGAACTTCCGGTTCATGATCGGGGCCGGCGTCGCCGCCGCCGCCATCGCCGCGCTCGCGCTGTTCTCGATCCGCAAGAACCGGGTGCCCATGCAGCGCTGGTGGGGCCCGCTGCTGGTCATCGCGCCGCTGGCCGCGGTGTTCGGCAACAGCTTCGGCTGGATCTTCACCGAGATGGGCCGGCAGCCGTGGGTGGTGTTCGGCGTCTACACCACCGCGCAGGGCGTCTCTCCGAGCGTCACGTCCAGCGACATCATCATCTCGATGACCGTGTACACCCTGCTGTACGCCGCACTCGCCGTCGTCGAGGTCCGCCTGTTCATGAGGTACGTCCGCAAGGGCGCCGAACCGTACGAGCCCGTCACGCAGCACGAGGGCGAAGACCAGCTCTCGTTCTCCTACTGACACGCGAAAAGGACTGACACCCCATGGAACTCACCACTGTCTGGTTCATCCTCATCGCCGTGCTCTGGACGGGATACTTCATCCTCGAGGGCTTCGACTTCGGCGTCGGGATGATGCTGCCGATCGTCGGCAAGGGCAAGAACGCCGCGGAGACCGAGAAGCGCCGGCGGCTCGTCCTCACCACCATCGGCCCCTTCTGGGACGGCAACGAGGTCTGGCTGATCACCGCGGGCGGCGCGATGTTCGCGGCGTTCCCGCACTGGTACGCCACGATGTTCAGCGGTTTCTACCTCCCGCTGCTGCTCGTGCTGGTGGCGCTCATCGTGCGCAACGTCGGCCTGGAGTACCGCCCCAAGCGCAACGACATGACCTGGCGCCGGCGCTGGGACCTGATGATCGTGTTCGGCTCGGTGCTCCCGCCGCTGCTGCTGGGCGTCGCCCTCACCAACACCGTGCGCGGTCTGCCGATCGACCAGAACATGGAGTTCACCGGCAGCCTGCTCAGCCTGCTGAACCCGCTCAGCCTGCTCGGCGGTGTCACCCACGTGGTGGTGTCGCTGGCCCACGGCGCCTTTTTCGTCGCGCTGAAGACCAAGGGCGACGTGCGTGAGCTGGCGCGTGGTCTCGGCGCCCGCGTCGGGGTCGTCGCCGGGGTGCTCGTCGCGGCGCTGCTGCTGTGGCTTGGCGTCGCCTCCGACGGCACCGCCCTCACCTGGGCGACCTCCGCGGTGGCCGTCGTGGCGCTGGTCGCCGCCCTCGCGTTCAACCGGCGCGGGGCCGAGGGCGCGGCGTTCGCCGGCACCTTCGTGACGATCGGCATGACCGTCGCGACCTACTTCCTGCTGCTGTTCCCCGACGTCATGCCGTCCTCGACCAACGAGGCCTGGTCGCTCACCACCACCAACGCGGCGAGCAGCCACCTCACGCTGACCATCATGACCTGGGCCGCGGTGATCTTCCTGCCGATCGTGCTCGCCTACAGCGCCTACAACTACTGGGTGTTCCGCAAGCGGGTCAGCATCCAGATGCTGTCCGAGGAGTCGGCGCCGCAGATCGAACGAGTCGAGAGCTGATGCGTCCGTTCGACCCGCGCCTGCTGCGAGCGTTCCCCGAGACCCGTTCTCCCCTGGCGGTTCTCGGGGCGCTCGGGGTCGTCGGCGGCCTGCTCGCGGTCGGCCAGGCGTTCGCGCTCGCGGCGCTCGTGGTCGCCCTCGTCGAGCAGCGCTCGCTCGCCACCCCCGCCGTGGCCCTGGTCGTGCTGTTGGCCGCGCGAGGTCTGGTCGCGGGCGGGCAGGAGCTGGCGGCGGCCCGCGCCGGGAGCGTCGTGGCCTCGGCCGTACGCCGGCGCCGGCTCGGCGCGTGGCTGTGCCGCCCGGCGGAGCAGCGCGCTGACGCCGCCGCCGCGCTCACCGACAGCACCGACGGTGCCGCCGCCATCGAGCCGTACGTCGCCCGCTACCTCCCCACCCTCGTCGCCGCGGCCGTGGTGCCGGCAGCGACGCTGATCGCCCTCGCCTGGGTCGACTGGCTCAGTGCGCTGATCGTGCTGCTGACCCTGCCGCTGCTCCCTGTCTTCGCGGCGCTGATCGGGCAGCACACGCGCGACGAGACGCAGGCCCGGTGGCGCGAGTCCGTCACGCTCGCAGGGCATTTCCTCGACGTCGTGCGCGGGCTGCCGACCCTGGTCAACTTCGGCCGGGCCGACGCCCAGCTGAACCAGGTCGACCGCGTCGGCGACCGGCACCGCCGGGCCACGCTGCGCACGCTGCGCACCGCGTTCCTGTCCTCGGCCGCGCTCGAGCTGCTGGCCACCATCTCGGTGGCGATCGTGGCCGTCGCGGTCGGGCTGCGGCTGGCCCACGGCAGCATGGCGCTCGGGGTCGGGCTGACGGCGATCCTGCTGGCGCCCGAGGCGTACTGGCCCGTCCGGCGCGTGGGCCAGGAGTTCCACGCCGCCGCCGACGGCGCAGAGGCGCTCGACCGGCTGCTCGCCGACGAGCCCGGCGACGCGAGCGGCGACGTGGCCGGCGACACGAGCGTGGCGACGACCGCCGCGACCAGCGCGACGACCGGCGGTCCGGGCAGCACGCAACATCAGGTCGTCGTGCGCGACGTCTCCTACCGCCACCCCGGGGCGAAGACCGTTGCGCTGCAACCGGTCTCGTTCACCGCGGGGCGCGGGCTAACCATCGTCAGCGGACCCTCCGGCGCGGGCAAGAGCACGCTGCTCGAGGTCGTCGCGGGCGTGCGCACAGCCAGCACCGGCACCGTCGAGCGCCCTGCCGTGCACCTGGTGACCCAGCAGCCGTTCGTCGCACCCATGACGACCAGCGAGAACCTCGCCCTCGGCACCCGCGCCGCCGCCGACCAGGTCGGCCTGCTCCCTGGCGTGCCGAGCGGAGCCGTGCTGGGCGACGACGGGTTCGGCCTGTCGGCCGGCCAGCGCGCCCGGCTCGCGCTGGAGCGCGCCCGGCTCAGCGATGCGTCCGTGCTGCTCGTCGACGAGCCCACGGCCCACCTCGACGAGGGCGCCGCCGCGGCTCTGCGCGACGAGCTCGTCACCCTCGGCCGCAACCGCGTCGTCATCGCCGTCACCCACGACCCCGAGCTGCTCGCCCTGGCCGACCAGGTGGTCGAGCTCCAGGCCCCGCACGCCGGTGCGGCCGACGAGCCTTCTCCCGCCGGTGGTCGAGCAGGCGAGCCCGCCCCCCACGGCGGTCAAGTAGGCGAGCCCGCCCCCCACGGCGGTCGAGTAGGCGAGCCCGCCCCCCACGGCGGTCGAGTAGGCGAGCCCCCCAGGGCGAGCCGTATCGAGACCAGCTCCACGGGTCTCGATACGGCCTCCGCTAGCGCTCCGGCCTACTCGACCAGCGTGCGAGCTCCGGCCTACTCGACCAGCGTGGGCGCTCCGGCCTCCTCGACCACCGTGGGCGCTCCGGCCTCCTCGACCACCGTGGGCGCTCCGGCCTCCTCGACCAGCGTGCGAGCTCCGGCCTCCTCGACCAGCGTGGGCGCTCCGGCCCGCTCCACCGCTGCGCGCATCCCGCGGCGGCCGTTGCTGCGACCGACGCGCGGCACGCTCGTCGCCGGGGCGCTCGGCGGTCTGGCCGCCGCGAGCTCGGTGGCGCTGACCGCCACCAGCGGTTGGCTGATCGTGCGCGCAGCGGAGCAGCCGGTGATCCTCACGCTGATCGTCGCGATCGTGCTGGTGCGCACGTTCGGCATCGCGCGTCCGGTCTTCCGCTACGCCGAGCGGGTCCGCTCGCACGACGCGGCCCTGGCCGAGCTGAGCGACCGGCGCACCAGCGCCTATCGCGCGCTGATCCCGCTCACCCCCGCCCGCCTCGGACGCCGCCGCCGCGCCGACCTGCTCACCGGCTTCGTGCGCGACCTCGACGACGAGGTCGACGCGCAGGTGCGCGTGGTCGTGCCGCTCGTCGCCGCGACCCTCGCCGGCGTCGGGGCCGCGGTGGTCGCGGGCAGCCTGCTCCCGCCCGCCGCGCTCGTCATCGCGGCTGCACTGGTCGCGGCCGCAGTCGTCGCCGGGCTCGACCTCGCGGGCGAGCTCGCCGGGCAGCGCGACAGCGTGGCCGCGCGCGCCGGCATCGCCCGCGCAGCGCACGTCGCGACCACGAAGACCACTGAGCTGCAAGCGATCTCGGCGACCGGCTTGGCGCTCGACCAGCTCGACGAGGCCCAGGCGCAGGCCGAGCGCGCCGCTCTGCGCCAGGCGCGCGGACGAGCCCTCGGCGCCACCGCGACACCCGTGGTGACCGGCCTGGCGACGGCCGCGATGGCGTACGTCGTCGCGGGCGCCCTCGCCGACGGCCAGGTCATCGCACCGATCGCCGCGTTGCTGCTGCTCATGCCGCTCGCGCTGGGCGACGTGCTCGGCACGCTGCCCGACGCGATGGGCGCCTGGGCCCGCTCGCGCGCCGCCCGCGACCGGGTCGCCGACCTGCTCGACCAGGAGCCGGCCGTCTCCGACACCCCCGGCCTGCCCGACCTCGCGCCGGCCACCGGCCGCACGCTGGGCACCGACGAGGTCGTCGCCGCGTGGCACCCCGACTCTGCACGAATCACGTTGCCCGACAGCGTGATCCGCCCAGGTGAGCACCTGGCGATCACGGGTCCGAACGGGTGCGGCAAGTCGACCATGCTGTCGGTGCTCGCACGGCACCTCGACCCGGTCAGCGGCCGGAGCACGATCAACGGCCACGACGCGCAGGACGTCTCGTTGGCCAGCGCCCGGGCGCAGGTCGCCGTCGTCGACGACGAGCCGCACCTGTTCACCGGCACGGTGCGGGCCAACCTGCTGCTGGCACGCCCCGGTGCCGACGACACCGCGGTGCGTGACGCGCTGACCAAGGCCGGTCTCGGGTCGTGGCTCGCGGGCCTGCCCGACGGTCTCGACACCGACCTCGGCGCCGGCGGTCGCGGGATGTCCGGCGGCGAGCGCAGCCGGTTCGCGATCGCGCGGGCGCTGCTGTCGGACCGTCCGGTGCTGCTGCTCGACGAGCCGGTGGCGCACCTCGACCAGCCCACCGCGCGCCGCGTGCTCACCGACCTGCACACCGCCAGCCGCGGCCGCACGGTCGCCCTGGTCACCCACCAGGCCCTGGGTCTGGACGGCTGCGACCGCCACCTACGCTGGACCGTCGCCGCGCGCACGGAGAGGACCACGACATGAGCAAGGCGCCCCGTGCCGCCATGGGCGAGCTCGAGACCGCGGTGATGACCGTGCTGTGGTCGGCCGACGGCGCGCTGACCGTGCGCGAGGTGGTCGACCGGCTGACCGACCGCGACCCGGCGTACACCACCGTGATGACGGTGCTCGACCGGTTGGCGAAGAAGGAGATGGTCAGCCGCGAGCGCGACGGCCGCGCCTGGCGATACGCCCCCGCCGCCACCCGCGAGGAGCTCACCGCCCGCAGCATGCGCTCCTCGCTCGAGGACCTGCCCGACACCCAGCGGCAGGCCACGCTCATGCACTTCCTCGACGAGGCCACGCCCGAGGAGATCGCCGAGCTGCGGGCGGCGCTGGAGCAGCTGGACTGAGGCGGGTCTCGATACGGCTCGGCCGACGTGGGGCTCATGCTGGTCGAGTAGCCGCGTGAGGGACGAGCGCGGTGTATCGAGACCTGGTGGGTGGCGCGAGAGGTCTCGATACGGCTCGGCTTGGGCACGGGCTACTCGACCGGCTTGGGCACGGGCTGCTCGACCGGCTTGGGCACGGACTGCTCGACGGCTTCGGCGTGACACCTGTCATGCGCAGTCGGTGACGCAACGCGTTACCGCCCGCCCGCCGTACGCCCGAGCCTGGTGGGCATGGACCTCACCACTGCCGCCGCACCGGCCCGGCCCGGTGCCGCCGACGAGCCGCCCGCCGTCGAGCTGCGCGGTCTGACGAAGACGTTCCGCCGCGCCGGCCAGCCGCCCGTGCAGGCCGTGCGCGGCATCGACCTGACCGTGCCGCAGGGCCAGGTCGTGGCGCTGCTCGGACCCAACGGCGCCGGCAAGACCACGACGCTGGACGTCGTGCTCGGGCTGACCGAGCCGTCCGGCGGGAGCGCCCGCGTGCTCGGCCAGCGGCCGCGCGCCGCGGTCGACGCCGGCCGGGTGTCGGCGGTGCTGCAGAGCGGCGGGCTGCTGCGCGACCTGTCGGTGCGCGAGACGGTGCAGGTCATCGCCTCGACGTTCGAGCGGCCGCGACCGGTCGACGAGGTCATCGAGCAGGCGGGGCTGAGCGACCTGGCCGGCCGCAAGGTCGGCAAGTGCTCGGGCGGCGAGCAGCAGCGGCTGCGGTTCGCGCTCGCCCTGCTGCCCGACCCCGACCTGCTCGTGCTCGACGAACCCACCGCCGGCATGGACGTCGCCGCCCGTCGCGCGTTCTGGGCGACCATGCACGCCGATGCCGACGCCGGCCGCACGGTCATCTTCGCGACGCACTACCTCGAGGAGGCCGACGCCTTCGCCGAGCGGATCGTCATGGTGGCCGGGGGCCGCGTCGTCGCCGACGGCTCCGCCGAGCAGATCCGCTCCCGCGCGAGCGGCCGCACGGTCTCGGCCGACCTGCCGGGAGACCCGGCCGATGTCGTACGCCGGTTGCGGGCGATCGACGACGTCGCCGACGTGCAGGTGCAGGGCGACCGGGTCACCGTCGCCGCAGGCGACTCCGACGCGATCGCGTGGCTGCTGCTGAGCGACCTCGGCGCCCGCAACCTGGAGATCTCCAGCGGGTCGCTCGAGGCCGCGTTCCTCACCATCACCGGCGGCGCCCCGGCCGCCGCGGACCTGCCCGACGACAGCGCGAAGGAGCCCGTGGCATGAACCGCACCTATCTCGGGATGGAGCTCAAGCGCATCGTGCGCGACCCCGCCGGCCTGTTCTTCACCGCCGGCCTCCCGGCCTTCATGTACGTCATCTTCGGCGCCGCGCAGTCGTACAAGTCCGCGAACGCCGGCAACGGCAACGTGGCGCTGTTCATCGTCATCTCGATGGCGGCGTACGGCGCGGTCACCGCCACCACCGGGGTCGGCGGCACCGCGGCGGTCGAGCGGCTGCAGGGCTGGGGTCGCCAGCTCGGGCTGACCCCCATGCGCGACGGGCAGTTCGTGCTGGTCAAGAGCGTGCTCGCGGTGCTGGTGGCGCTCGTCCCGATCGCCCTGATCTACGGCATCGGCATGCTGACCGGGGCCGAGGGCACCGCACGCGCCTGGCTGCTCAGCGCGCTCGTGGTGGTGGCGGGCGCCGGGGTGTTCGCGCTCTACGGGCTCGCGATGGCCCAGGCGTTCCGCAGCGAGACTGCCGTCTCGGTGGCAGCCGGGATGCTCGTCATCATGGCCTTCCTCGGCAACATCTTCTTCCCGCTCTCTGGCACGATGCTGACGATCGCGAAGTTCACCCCGCTCTACGGCTACGTGAGCCTGGCGCGATACCCGTTGACCGAGGGACGCATGATCGACACCTCCGCCCCCGCCGAGCCGGTGTACGAGCCGCTGTGGGTCCCCCTGCTCAACCTCACGGTGTGGGGCCTGATCTTCGCGCTGCTCGCGACGTGGCTGGTGCGCCGCGGCCGGGGCCGCCAGTGAGGCGAGCGTCCGACCCCGCCACCGCTGACCGCACCGCGCCGCCGGCGGTGGACCGGTGCGTGGGCCGGTCGGCGGACGGGTCGACGCCGGAGCCGCGCGAGCCGTGGGAACGCTTCGGCTGGATCATGGGCGCGATCTGGCTGATCTTCCTGGTCTTCCCGATCCAGTCGGTCGTCACCAGCGACCACCCGTGGGGGCTGCGCGTCGGGGGCGTGGGGCTCATCCTCGTCTTCGCCGCGGTCTACCTGCACGGGCTGATCCGGCTCGACGCGCAGGCTGACGAGGCCGCGCAGCAACGGTTCGGGGTGCGCCACCTCGCGGTGCTGCTGGCGCTCACCGTGACCCTCGGTCTGCTGGTGCGCGAAGAAGCGCTCGGCATGCTGCCGTTCGTCGTGTCGCTCGGGGTGCTGTCGCTGCCGCTGCTGCAGGGGTTGGCGCTGGCGATCGCCGCCCTGATCAGCTGCATCGTCGTGCCGGTGCTCACCGGCGAACCCGCCGCCGCGATCGTCTTCTCGATCATCGTGCTGATGGTCTCGGTCGTCGTGTTCACCGTGCGGCTGGTCGACCACCGCGCCAAGGAGCACCGCGCGCTTGCCGAGGAGCGCGCCCTCACCGCCCAGCGCGAGCAGGTCGCCCGCGACGTGCACGACGTGCTCGGCCACTCCCTCACCGTCGTCACCGTGAAGTCCGAGCTCGCCGAGCGGCTGGTCGACCTCGACCCCGAGCGGGCCAAGGCCGAGATCGCCGAGATCCGGTCGCTGTCGCGTCAGGCGCTCGCCGAGATCCGCGCGACCGTGGCGGGCCTGCGCGTCACCCGCCTCGACGAGGAGACCCGCAACGCCGCCGAGGCGCTCGCCGCGGCCGGCATCGCCGCCGACCTGCCCACCGACCCCGACGAGGTCGACCCGCGGCACCGCATCACGCTCGCCTGGGCACTGCGCGAGACGGTGACCAACGTCGTACGCCACAGCCGGGCCGACTCCTGCCAGGTCACCTGGGGCGACACCTGGCTCACCGTGGTCGACGACGGGGTCGGTCCGCGAGACCTCAAGGAGGGCAACGGGATTCGCGGCCTGCGCGAGCGGGTCGCCGCGGCCGGCGGTGGCCTGGAGATCGTGCCCGGACCCGACGGGCGAGGCACCAGCGTGACGGTGCGGCTGTGAGGGTGGACGCGTGAGCATCCGACTGCTGCTGGCCGACGACCAGGCCCTCGTGCGCGGCGCTCTGGCCGCGCTGCTCGACCTCGAGCGCGACATGCAGGTGGTCGCCGAGGTGGGGCGCGGCGACGAGGTGGTCGAGGCCGCGCGCACCCACGAGGCGCAGGTCTGCCTGCTCGACATCGAGATGCCGGGCCGCTCCGGCATCGAGGCCGCCCGCGAGGTGAGCGAGCAGCTGCCCGGTGTGCGCAGCATCATCGTCACGACGTTCGGGCGGCCGGGATACCTGCGCGCGGCCATCGACGCCGGCGCCACCGGTTTCGTGGTCAAGGACACGCCCGCGCGCGAGCTCGCCGAGGCCGTACGCCGAGTGCACCAGGGCCTGCGCGTCGTCGACCCCACCCTCGCGACCGCCTCGCTGCTCGGCGGCCCCAACCCGCTCACCGAGCGCGAGCGCGACGTGCTCCGGGCGGCGCTGTCGGGCGCCCCGGTCGCCACGATCTCGACCCAGGTGCACCTGTCCCCCGGGACGGTGCGCAACTACCTGAGCTCCGCGATCCGCAAGACCGACACCGCCACCCGCGTCGAGGCCGCCCGCACCGCCCAGGAGAACGGGTGGCTGTGAGGGACAAGGTGGTCGAGCGGGCTTCCCACGCTGGTCGAGCGACGCCCTGAGTAGCGCGAGGGACGAGCGCGTATCGAAGGGTAGGCCGGAGCGCAGCGGAGGCCGTTTCGAGACCCCTCGGCTCGCGCTGTGGTCACCGAAAGGCGCCTGGAAGCGGGAGTCGGCCCGTGGTCGGCCTGGTCTGGCGGCTCACGGTGGCGACGTTTCTGACAGAGCCCGACGTTGTTGACACGGACAGGCGTTGTTGACAGACGTGCGTGCTGTAGCAGCCCTTTGTGTCAACAACGCACTGTCGTGTCGGGATCGTGCGGTCGGGTCAGGACCGACCCCGCCCCAGACTGGCCAGAATCACTCAGACTGGTCACGAACTAACAGACTGGTCATCACTTGCAACCGACCACTTTGGTAGTTCGTGACCACTCTGGTGCCGTACGCCCTCGGCGACTCGCGAGTTCGACGTCACCACACGCGTACTCACGCCTCCCGGCGCCCTTCGGTGACCGCACGAGCAGGTGACCTGGTCTCGATACGGCCTCCGCTTCGCTCCGGCCTGCTCGACCACCGTGGGAGGCGACTCGACCAGCGTCGAGCAGGCGGCCCAGCGACAATGGCCGGCATGTACTCCGCCGCGCTCGTGCTGCTGTCCGTGGCACTGGCCGGGCCGGCGCCGCGGCTGCTCGCGCGGCTGACGGTGCTGCGCAAGGCGCCGGCGGCGGCGCTCGTGCTGTGGCAGTCGATCTCCCTGGCGGCGCTGATCGCGGGGCTGGCGGCGGCGCCCGTGGCGGTGCAGCAGGCCGTCACCGGTGAGGGGCCGGCGCTCGCGCTCAACCCGATCATGCTGGTGGCGGGGTTCGTGGTGACCGGGTTCCTCGCGGCGCGGCTGCTGCTCACCGGCCACCGCACCGGCACCGCCCTGCGCCGCGCGCGCCGCGAGCACCGCGAGCTGGTCGACCTCATCGGTCTGCCCGGCAGCGACGGCGGGCGGGCGCTGCGCGTGCTGGAGCACCCGACGGCGACGGCGTACTGCCTGCCCGGCCGCCGCAGCCGCGTGGTGCTGAGCGCGGGCACCCTGCAGCGGCTGTCCCCCACCGAGCTCGGCGCGGTGCTGGCCCACGAGCGCACCCACCTGCGCTTCCGGCACGACCTGGTGCTGGAGTTCTTCACCGTCCTGCACACGGCGGTGCCCGAGCGGGTGCGCAGCAACGCCGGCATGCACGAGGTGCGGCTGCTGCTCGAATTGCACGCCGACCAGCACGCCGTCGCCGACCACCGGCCCCGCGACCTCGGCTCGGCGCTGGTCACCCTGGCCGGCAGCAACCACCCCGAGGCAGGTCTGGGCGCGGGGGGTGGCACCGGGATGGCGGGCGTACGTCTGCGGCAGCTGCGCGACCCGGGCCCGCACCGCGGGATCGCCGCCGTGGCGCTGCTCGCGGCCGCGCTGATCCTCGCCTGCCCGATCGTCCTCGTGGTGGCTGCCCTGGCCTAGGGTGTGGACCGACACCGGACCAGGAGGAGATCACGATGTCTACGCCTTCCAACGGCTCGTGGAACGACGGGCCGCAGTACGGCGCCCCCCAGGGGGGTGGGCAGCAGCAGGGTGGCTTCGGCCAGCAGAGCCTCGGCCAGGGATTCGGCCAGAGCGGCAGCGGCTACCCCGCCGAACAGGGCTTCGGCCAGCAGGGCCAGTCCGACTCCGGCTTCGGCCAGCAGGGCCAGCCGGGCCAGTCCGACTCCGGCTTCGGTCAGCAGCACGGCCGCTCCGACTCGGGCTTCGGCCAGCAGGGTCAGCAGCACGGGCAGCAGGGCTTCGGCGCTCCCGGCGGCCCGGGCAGCAGCGGCCCGATCACGACCAGCAGCTCCGGGGGCGGCCTCGGTGACCTGTTCAGCGACTTCGGCTTCCGCAAGAGCCTCACCGAGCAGCTCGCCTCCATCGCGTTCCTGGTGGCCGTGGTGTGGCAGGTGCTCAACTTCATCCGGGTGCTCGCCAACGCGTGGGGCTCGCAGGGCAACGGCGAGTTCCAGGTCCGCAACATGGGCGGCTTCGAGGCGATGATGACCACCCTCGGCGGCCTGGCCTGGATGATCTTCGCGATCATCGCCGCCCGGCTCGCCCTCGAGCTGTTCGTCAACGTCGCGCGCCTGGCGCGGGGCAAGAGCTGACCGAGGCCAGCTCGATCACGACCGTGACGACGGCCGCGCCCGGTGACCTCACCGGCGCGGCCGTCGCCGCATGAGAGGAACGTCCATGCGACCCGTGCGCGTGCAGGTGGTCTGCGACGGCAACACCGGCCGCTCGGCGATGGCCGAGGTCGTGCTGCGCGACCTGCTCTCCCGGTCGCCCGCGGCCGCGGCCACCGAGATCACCTCCGCCGGGCTGCTCGTGCACCAGCCGGGCGCCCCCGCCGACCCCGAGGCGCTCACCGCCCTCGCCGCGGTCGGGCTCGACGGATCCGCCCACCGCGCAACGCAGTTCGAGATCGACGACTTCCCCGAGCTCGACCTCGTCGTGTTCGCCGAGGAGCGGCACGTCGGCCTCGTCGCGTCGGCCTGGCCGCCGCGCGGCTGGCAGGAGCGCGTACGCCTGATCCGCTCGTTCGACCCCGTCGCCTCCGCGCTGCGCGAGACCGACCTGGCCGATCCCTACGGCAGGGGTGCGCAGGCGTACCGCCAGTGCCTGAAGGACATCCGCGCGGCGGCGCCGCGGGTGATCACCGAGATCGAGCGGCTCGCCGAGGTCAGCTGAGCGCCGGCAGCTCGCGGCGCGCCACATCGATCACCCAGCGCAGCAGCGTGAGGTCGTCGAGGTGGCCGGGCAGCGTGTGGTCGGGCACGGTGTCGTCGGACTTGGCGAAGTAGTAGAGCACCGCGACGAACAGCTGCAGCCGGGCCCCGGCGATGATCGCCGCCGCGTCGAGCCGGCTGGTGCCGGCCGAGGCGTCGGCGCCCGCCCCGCCGATCATCCCGTCGCGGCGCTGCTCCAGCAGACCGGTCTCGGTGCGGGGGGCGCCGCACTCCAGCTCCTCGATGCGGGCGTCGAGCACGGCGCAGGCGATGTCGACGTTGACCCGGCCGAAGGAGTCGCTGACGTCCCAGCCGGCGAACTGCTTCTGCTCGACCTGGCGCATCAGCTCGCGCAGCCGGCCCGGGTCGGTCGAGATCGCCACGGCCTCGCGGCGGCACCCGGCGAACGCGGGTGAGGCCAGCAGATCCGCGAGCCGACGATCGATCGGCTCGCGACCCTCTGTGCACGTCACCCGCAGCACTGTAGGGCCGCCGGGCAGGGCGCGTGCCGTCCGCGACACCTGCGTTCACAGTGCGGTCGGTCGTGGTTGGCTGGTCCCGCACGCCCTGGACCACCGCACGAGGAGATCGCATGCCCACCCGTGACACCGCCTGGCCCGACGGCAGCCCGTGCTGGGCCGACCTCAGCGTCGAGGACCTGGGCAGCGCCAAGCGCCGCTACGGCCACCTGTTCGGCTGGGACACCGACGACTCCCCCGGTGGCGACGAGGGATACGTCACCTGCCTGAAGAACGGCCGCGCCGCCGCCGGGATCATGGAGCGCACCTCGGCCGAGGAGCCGAGCGCGTGGCTGACCTACCTCGCCACCAGCGACGTCGACGCCACCACCCAGCGCGTCGTCGAGGCCGGCGGTGCCGTGATCGAGGAGCCCAAGGACGTCGGCCGCGGCGCCGGGCGCCTGGCCGTCGTGCGCGACGCGAGCGGCGGGGTGCTCGCGCTCTGGGGCGCGGGCGCGCACACCGGCTTCCAGGTGTTCGGCGAGCCGGGCACGGTCGCGGCGTGCGTGCTGCTCACCCGCGACCTGCAGGCCTCGCGCGCGTTCTACGAGCAGGTCTTCGGCTACACCTTCGGCGTGGAGCAGGGCGGGCTCGTCACGTTCCTCGTCGACGGGCAACCCGCCGGCGCGATGCACCAGGCCGACCAGCTGCCCGACGGCGTCGACGCCGCCTGGAACGTCCACTTCGCCGTCGCCAGCCGCGACGCCACGGTCGCGATGGCCGAGATGGAGGACGACACCGACATCCTCATGTCGTTCGACTCCCCCGCCGGGCCCGAGGCCGTGATCCGCGGGCCCGAGGGCGAGGTCTTCAACGTGACCGAGCTGCCCGACACCCCGCCCGAGGAGTGAGGCGGGCGACGGCACGCGTGCGGGCCCGGCGATAATCGACGCATGCCCTCCCTCGCCGACGCGCAACCCCCGATCGCGCTGGGTGCGCTCGACGGCCGATACCGCCCGGCCGTCGCGCCCCTGGTCGACCACCTGTCCGAAGCCGCGCTGAACCGTCAGCGGGTCAACGTCGAGATCGAGTGGCTGATCCACCTGACCGACGCCCAGCTCGTCCCCGACGTACGCCGGCTCACCCCCGACGAGCAGGCGCAGCTGCGTGCGGTGGTCACCGACTTCGGCACCGACGACATCGCCGAGCTCGGTGCGATCGAGCGCGAGACGGTGCACGACGTCAAGGCGGTGGAGTACTACCTCAAGCGGCGGCTGCCGGCGATCGTCGGCGACGACGCGGCCGGCCTCGGCGAGCTGGTGCACTTCGGCGCTACCAGCGAGGACATCAACAACACCTCCTACGCGCTCATGGTGCGCGGCGCCGTCGAGCAGGTCTGGCTGCCGCGCGCCCGGGCCCTCGTCGAGCAGCTGGCGACCATGGCGCGCGAGCTGCGCGACGTGCCGCTGCTGTCGCACACGCACGGCCAGCCGGCCACGCCGTCGACGCTCGGCAAGGAGCTCGCGGTGCACGCCCACCGGCTCACCCGCCAGCTGCGCCGCGTCGCGCGGCAGGACTACCTCGCGAAGATGTCGGGCGCCACCGGCACCTACGGCGCGCACGTCGCGGCCCTGCCCGACGCCGACTGGCCGGGCATCGCGCGGGCGTTCGTCGAGGAGCGCCTCGGCCTCACCTGGAACCCGCTGACCACGCAGATCGAGAGCCACGACTGGCAGGCCGAGCTGTACGCCGACGTCGCCCGGTTCAACCGGATCCTGCACAACCTGTGCACCGACGTGTGGTCCTACATCTCGATGGGCTACTTCGCGCAGGTGCGCGGCCAGGGCACGGTCGGCTCCTCGACCATGCCGCACAAGGTCAACCCGATCCGCTTCGAGAACGCCGAGGCCAACCTCGAGGTCAGCAACGCGCTGCTCGACGTGCTCGCCTCGACGCTGGTCACCTCGCGGCTGCAGCGCGACCTCACCGACTCCTCGATGCAGCGCAACATCGGCACCGCCTTCGGCCACTCGCTGCTCGCGATCGACAACGTCTCGCGCGGGCTCGACGGCCTCGACGCCGTGCCCGCGGCGATGGCCGCCGACCTCGAGGCGAACTGGGAGGTGCTCGGCGAGCCGGTGCAGTCGGCCATGCGGGCGCTCGCCGCGCAGGGCGTGCCCGGCATGGACCAGCCGTACGAGCGGCTCAAGGAGCTCACCCGCGGTCGCCGGATCACCGGCGACGACCTGCGCGAGTTCGTGCGCGGGCTCGGGCTGCCGGCCGACGTGGAGGCGAGGCTCGTCGCGCTGACGCCACAGACGTACGTCGGGCTGGCGCCGCAGCTGGTCGACCACCTCGACGTCGACCCGGTCGACGCCCCTGACGCCGGCTGATCAGCGGGTCGCCGGGCCGACCTGGACCCGCGCGACCGGCTTCGCACCGTCGAACACCTGCACCAGCACCGACTCCGCGAGCTGGGTGCCGCCCGGGCCCTCGACCGTCACCGCGTAGACGTCGGTGGGCGGGGTGGCGCGCTGGAGCCGTACGCGTGCGCCGGCCACGCCGAGCACCTCGCCCCGGGTGGCCGGCCCGGACCCGACGGCGGTGAACGGCATGCCGTAGCCGATCCCGACGCGGTCGACGGCGACCAGGCTCGGCCCGTTGTCGAGCGCCAGCCGGCTCTCGCCCGACCAGGTCTCGAACAGCAGGCTGGTGCCGTCGGAGGTGAGCAGGCCCTGGCGACCGTTGGGGGCGAGCACCCGCATCCGCTGCGCCGCCGGGTAGCTGCCCGCGACGGCGGCGGCGTAGTAGCCCTGGTCGCCGTCGTTCCACAGCAGGCCGACCGGCTGCCGGCTCGTGCGCGACAGGCCCGGCTGCCAGGGCCACAGCACGGTCCACTCGCTCAGCGGCAGCGCCTCGACCGACCGGCGGCTCGCGTCGCCGACGGTGGGGCCGAAGCTGACCATCGCCTGCGCGACCCGGCCGCGGACGACGTACACCGGCATCCGGCCGATCATCCCCTGGCTGACGCGGCCCTGCTGCGTGGGCAGGTCGAGCACGGTGGAGCCGATGCGCGCCGCGCCGTCGACGTAGTCCAGCGCGAGCACCAGCTGCCGCCCGGGCCCGCTGCCGACCACGGTCGCGACCAGCGAGGCGGCCTGGCCGTCGCCGTCGGTGACCCGCCCGAGGCCGAACGTGCCCTGCAGCGGGCGCCCGGTCTCGGCGAGGCGCGCGTCGAGGATCAGCGACTCGGTGCGCACCTCCGGCGGGCCGGCGACCTGCGGCACGACCACCGCGGCCAGCAGCGCGACCGCGGCCAGCCCGCCGATCACCAGGCGCCGGTCGCGGCGGCTCGAGGTGGTGCGCAGCCGTTCGCCCTCGGCGACGGCCTCGGCCGGGTCGAGCCGCCCCA
The DNA here is from genome assembly GCF_006716095.1 of Barrientosiimonas humi. Taxonomy (NCBI): domain Bacteria; kingdom Bacillati; phylum Actinomycetota; class Actinomycetes; order Micrococcales; family Dermacoccaceae; genus Barrientosiimonas; species Barrientosiimonas humi. The sequence continues at coordinate 17,740 of NZ_VFOK01000002.1, read as the reverse complement.
GCTCGGGCGGGGCGTCAGCGTCGCGCAGCCCGCCGCGCAGGTCGTGGGTGTCGTGGGCGACCGTGCGCACCGCGCCGCGCGAGCACCCGACGAGCTCGGCCACGGCGGCCTCGGGCAGCTCGACCCCGTGCCGCAGCACCGCGATCGCCCGGTCCCGCGGGCTCAGCTGCCCGAGCCGCGCGAGCCGGTCGGTGGCGAGCGGGACGAACGGCTCAGGGTCGTGGATCGCGTTGCGCAGCAACACTTCTCGCGTGCGCTGGCCCCGGGCGAAGTCGTCGTGCAGGTGCGGCCAGTCGACGTACGTCCGCGCCAGCGCCGCGCGCACCAGCCCCTTCGCGCGGGTCGCGTCGCCGGTCAGCAGCCACGCCAGCCGGGCTGACGAGCCGGTCACGGTCTCGGCGAAGTGCGCGAACTCCTCCCGGGATCGCGTCATCGCACCCTCGCCCACCCTTCCGTCCCACCGCCTCCAGCGCCGGCGGGTCGCGGCTCGTGCCGTCGGCGCCGTCGGTGAGACGGGTGGGCCCTGTGGTCCTGGGGCAAGCATGGGCGCGGGTGACCCCGGGGGCAAGCGGTTCCGGGACACCATGAGATACCCTGGTGGGGTATCCGACAACGTCCGCACGGAAGGAAGCAACGATGACCACGACGACGGTGACCGTGTCCGGGATGACCTGCCAGCACTGCGTGGCGTCGGTGACCGAGGAGCTGCAGGAGGTCGACGGCGTGCAGAACGTGCAGGTCGACCTCGTCGCCGGCGGCGACTCCCCGGTGACCATCACCAGCGACCGCGACCTCGACAACGCCGCTGTGCGCTCCGCCGTCGAGGAGGCGGGCTACCAGGTCACCGGCTCCTGACGTACGCCCCCGCCCGACGACGGCGGCCCACATACCGCGACGGCGGCACAGAAGTTATCTGTGCCGCCGTCGTAGTTACTGTGCCGCCGTCGATGATGCCGGGCGGGTGAGCCTGCGAGCCCGCCCGGAGGAGGAGACGCGGCCCAGGGGGTCAACGCCGCCGTCGACGATGCCGGGCGGGTGAGCCTGCGAGCCCGCCCGGAGGAGGAGACGCGGCCAGAAAGTTCGGGTCAGACGGTGACGGCGTCGCCGCCGTCGGTGCGGAAGGTGACCGACAGCAGACCGGGGGTGCCGTGCGGGGCGGCGAAGTCGAAGTCGACGCCGGGCTCCCAGTCGTTGCGGTCGACGCCGGGCTCACCGGTGAGGCCGAGCCACTCGCGCACCCGGTCGGGGCTGCCGGCGATCTGCAGACCGGTCAGCTCCGCGCCCGCCTCGCCCTCGGCGGAGGGGTGCTGGTCGGGGTCGTCCCAGGTGATGAAGAACGGCACCTGCGGGTCGGCCATCAGGCCCTTGACGCCGAGCTGGCGCCAGGTGATCTCGGTGCCGTCGGGGCGGTGCCGATTGCCGGGCACGGCCTCGCGACCGACCAGCTCCTCGGCGCCGCGCATGTCGGAGACCTCGACGACCCAGCCGAGCCAGCCGCCGCCGGCCTCGCAGCGCGCGCGCACGGCCTGACCGAACGGAGCCTTGTCGGACGCGGGGTGGTCGAGCGGCTCGACGATCTCGACGAACCGGTGGGTGCGCAGCGGGATGATCGAGTTGCGGGTGCCGAAGCGCGGGTGCAGTCCGCCGTCGAGCGACTCGACGCCGAGCCGGTCACCCAGCCGCTTGGCCGTGGCCACCAGACCGTCGGGCTCTGCGGCGTACACCACATGGTCGATGCGCATGTCTGCATCGTGCCACGGGGGCGCAGGCATCCCGGAATCGGGTCAATCGGCAGCGGGGGTGCGCGATCCACCCTCGGACGTACGCTGTCGCTCGGCCTCGTAGAGCATGATCGCCGCCGACGTGGCGACGTTGAGCGAGTTCACCTTGCCGTGCATCGGGATGCGCACCCGCGCGTCGGCCGCCTCGAGCAGCCCGGAGGTGAGGCCGTGCTTCTCGGTGCCGACGGCGATGCCGACGCCGCCGGTGAGGTCGACCGCGGTGTGCGCGGTGGTGGTGTCGGGGGTGGTCGCGACCAGCTGCACCTCGTGCTCGGCCAGCCACGCGAGGGTGTCGGCGAGCGTCGCGCTCGCGACCGGCACCGCGAACACCGTGCCCTTGCTCGCGCGCACCACGTTGGGGTTGCCCCAGTCGGTCTGCGGGTCGACCGCGATCACCGCGTCCACCCCGGCGGCCTCGGCCGTGCGCAGCATCGCCCCGAGGTTGCCGGGCTTCTCGACGCCCTCGGCGAGCAGCAGCAGCGGCCGCGCGGGCAGCTCGAGCGCCGCCAGCTCGCGGTCGACGCCGGGCACGACGGCCAGGAATCCGTCGGGGCCCTCGCGGTAGGCGACCTTCTCGAAGACCGGCCGCGACAGACGTACGCCCTCCGCGCCGAGCGCGACCACCTCGTCGACCAGCCCGCGCTGGGCGTCGGGGTCGTGCATCAGCTCGGGACAGGTGAACAGCTGGCGCGGGCGCACGCCCGCCTCGACCGCGAGCCGCAGCTCGTCGTAGCCCTCGACCAGGGTGACGCCCTCGGCCTCGCGCACCCGGCGTCGGCGCAGCGCGCTCAGCGCCTTGACCCGCGCGTTCGCAGGAGAGGTGATCACGAGGTCGCTCATGCGCTCGCGGCCTCGGCGACCAGACCTTCCAGCACCAGGGCGAGACCGTCCTGCTCGACCGGCGCGGTCACCTCGTCGGCGGCGGCGACGACCTCGTCGGGCGCCTGCCCCATCGCGACACCGCGCGCGGCCCAGCGCAGCATCTCGAGGTCGTTGCGCTGGTCGCCGACGGCGAGGGTGCGCTGCGGGTCGACGTCGAGCTCCTCGCGCACCTGCTCCAGCGCGGTGCCCTTCGAGACGCCCTCGGGGTTGATGTCGAGCCAGGCGGTGTAGCCGACGGCGTAGTTCACGCCGTGCAGCCCGAGCCGCTCGACCAGCTCGACGAACTCCTCGGCGCTGCTGCCCGGTGACCGGAACGTCACGCGGGTGACCGGGTCGGCCGCGAGCTCGGCCCAGTCGACGACCTGCTGATCGCCCATGAGCTCCCCGTCGGGGAAGGGGGCGTTGACCTTGTGCCCGACGCCGATCTGCTCGACGGCGACCACCCCGTCGGGCACGACCCCGCGCAGCCGCTCCAGCACCGGCGCCGGGTCGAACGTCACGGCGCGCAGCAGGCGGTACCCCTCGGGCGCGTCGGGGTCGAGCGTGATCGTCACCGCCCCGTTGGAGCAGATCGCGAATCCCGTTGTCAGACCGAGCTGTTCAGCGATGGGCAACGTGCCCATGACCGTGCGGCCGGTGGACAGGACCACGTGGTGACCGGCGTCGACCACGGCACGCACCGCGCGGCGCACGCGATCGGCGAGGTGGCCGTCGTGGTCGATGGTGGTGCCGTCGATGTCGAGCGCGATCAGCCAGGGCACGCGAGCACCCTACTTGCCCCGGGGTCAGCGGGACTTGACCAACCCGGCGGCGCCGACCGCGATCATCGCGAGCGCGCTCAGCAGCACGAGCCACAGCCCCCAGCCGGCGCCCATCTCCACGTTGATGTCGGGCATCGGCATCGGGATGCCGCTGTTGTTCTGCTGCTGCTCCAGCTGGTTCATCTGGCTCTCCAGCTGGCCGGCGGCGTCGCGCACGTCGAAGAAGTTGAGCAGCCCGACGAGCAGCGCGACCAGCCCGAGCCCGAGACCGACGGCGGGGAAGAGCTTTCCGCGCCGGCCGAGCCCCATCAGCACGCCGACCGCGATGGCGCCCAGCGCGAGCGCGATGACGATCCACCCGTCGAGCGTGGCGCCGTTGCTCTTGCTGATCAGGCCGAAGGTCTGCTCGCTGTCGCCGCTGGAGCTGTCCTGGTCGAGCTGCTGCTGGGCCCGCGGGTCGTCGGCGGACAACGAGCCGATGCCCGACATGCTGCCCCCGCTGCCCGGCACGCCCGGCGCCTCGAACGAGAAGCTCATCCACGTGCCGAAGCTGCCGAGCAGCGCGAGCGCCGCGACGGCCGCGAGCACCCAGCCGAGCATCTTGCCCATGCCCGAGGCGGGCCGCTGCGCGGTCTGCTGCCCGGCGTACTGCTGGCCGTACGTCGGCTGCTGGCCGTAGCCCTGCTGCCCCTGCCCGCCGTACGCCTGCTGCGGCTGGCCGTGACCGGCCCCGCCCTGCGGGCCCTGGCCCGGGTAGCCCTGCTGCCCGCCGTAGGACTGCTGCGGTGCGCCCTGGCCACCGCCGTACTGCTGACCCATCGACGGACCGCCCTGGTGCCCGCCCGGCTGGCCCCCCGGCCCGCCGTAGGACTGGCCCTGCTGCGGCGCTCCCTGGCCACCGCCGTACTGCTGGCCCATGGACCGGCCGCCCTGCTGCGGCGGCTGACCGCCGGGGTACGGGCCGCCCTGCTGACCGCCGCCGTGCTGACCGCTGTGCCCCTGCCCGCCGCCGTGCGGCCCGGGCTGGCCTGGGTACTGACTCATCGCTGAACTCCCCCATCCACCGTGCAGATTCGCAGTCAAGGTAGCAGCGCGCACCGGCCCGGAGCAGGGCTTCGGGCCGGTGGCGTCGGGCGGCTGGCGCGAGGCGCGGCTCCCCGCGGAGCCGGTCGCGCGGGACGGGTCAGACCGGGCGCAGCACGTCGGTGCCGAGGAACGGCTGCAGCACCGCGGGGACCCGCACCGAGCCGTCGGCCTGCTGGTTGTTCTCCAGCAGCGCGACGATCGGCCGGGTGTCGGTGAGCATCGTGCCGTTCAGGGTCGCGACGAAGTCGGTGCGGCCGGTGTCGGTGCGGTATCGGATGCCGAGCCGGCGCGCCTGGAACGACGTGGTGTTCGAGGTCGAGGTGAGCTCGCGGTACTTGCCCTGCGTCGGCACCCAGGCCTCGATGTCGTACTTGCGCGCGGCGGAGCCGCCGAGGTCGCCGGCCGCGACGTCGATGACGCGGTAGGGCAGCTCCAGGCCGTCGAGCAGCCGCCGCTCGATGCGCAGCAGGTTGTCGTGCTCGGCGACGGCGTCCTCGGGCTTGCAGTAGACGAACATCTCGGTCTTGGTGAACTGGTGCACCCGGAAGATCCCGCGGGTGTCCTTGCCGTACGACCCGGCCTCGCGCCGGTAGCACGTCGAGGTCGCGGTGTAGCGCAGCGGCCCGTCGGACAGGTCGAGGATCTCGTCGCTGTGGAAGCCGGCGAGCGCGACCTCGCTGGTGCCGGTGAGGTAGAGGTCGACGTCGGCGACGCGGTAGACGTCGTCGTGCGCGTCGAGATATCCCGTGCCGCTCATCGTGGCGGCGCTGACCATCGTCGGCACGCCGAGCGGGCTGAAGCCCTCCTCGTAGGCGACCTGCTGGGCGTACGCCATCAGCGCCTGCGAGAGCCGCGCGCCCACGCCGGTGAGGAAGTAGAACCGCGACCCCGACACCTTCGCGCCGCGCGCCATGTCGATGGCGCCGAGCTTCTCGCCGAGGGCCAGGTGGTCCAGCGGCTCGAAGTCGAACGTCGGGGTCTCACCGACGGTCTCGAGCGTCACGAAGTTGTCCTCGCCGCCGGCCGGGACGCCGTCGATGATGACGTTGCCGATGCTGCGCAGGGTGCGGTCGTAGAGCTCCTGCGCCTCGGTCGCCTCGGCCTCCAGCCGCTTGACGTCCTCGCTGAGGCTCGCGGCGTCGTCGCGGGCCTGCTGGGCCGCGCGCTCGAGCTCCTCGGTCGGCTCGCCGGCCTTCTTGGCGGCGCCCAGCCGTCCCATGGCCGCGCCGATGCCCTTGCTGACCGACTTCTGCTCGCTGCGCCGCGACTCGAACTCCTGCAGGCTGGAGCGCCGGCGCTCGTCGGCGGCCAGCGCCTGGTCGACGAGGCTCTCGTCCTCACCGCGAGCACGCTGGCTCGCGCGCACCAGGTCGGGGTTGTCGCGCAGCTGCTTGATGTCGATCACGGAGGTCAGGCTAACGAGCGCAGCACCCGGGCGCCGACCGAGTTCTCCCCTGCCCCGCTAGCATGGGTCTCGTGGTCGACCTCTTCGCCGAAATCGTGGTCACGTTGGCGTTCATCATCGCGCTCATCGTGGTGCCCGCCTGGGCCTCTGGCCTGATGTTCGGCAAGTCGAGCTCGGTCCCGGCGCCGTCGGACTACGACCCCGACCCGGTCGCCGAGCTCGAGTCGTCTGCCGACGCCGACTCCGCCAGGCACTGACCGCCTCCGGCATGCGCCGCGCGGGCCTGGTCGTCAACCCTGCCAAGTTCCACGACCTGCGGCGGCTGCGCACCGACGTCGACGCCGTCTTCCGCAGCAACGGCTGGGCCCCGCCGCTCTGGCTCGAGACCACCATCGAGGACCCCGGCCAGGGGCAGGCGCGCGCGGCCCTCGACGAGGGCGTCGACCTGATCTGCCCGCTCGGCGGCGACGGCACCGTGCGCCAGGTGGCCACGGCCGTACGCTCCAGCACCACCCCCATGGGACTCGTGCCCGCCGGCACCGGCAACCTGCTCGCCCGCAACCTCGGGCTGCCGGTCAACCGGCGCTACGCCGACGCCGTGCGCCGCGCGATCCACGGCACCGACCGGCGCATCGACGTCGGGGTGCTGCAGCTGGACCGCACCGGCGACGGGCGCACGATCGAGGAGCACGTCTTCCTCGTCATGTGCGGCATGGGCCTGGAGGCCGAGATGCTCGGCGGCACCCCCGAGTCGCTCAAGGCCCGGCTGGGCTGGGTCGCCTACGTGCTCTCCGGCGCGCGGCACCTGCGCCGGCCGACGGTCGAGATGCAGCTCTACACCGACGGCGAGGGCGCCGACCCCGCCCCCACCACCACCGTGCTCATCGGCAACTGCGGCCGGCTCACCGGCGGCGTGCGCCTGATGCCCCGGGCGCTGCCCGACGACGGTCTGCTCGACGCGGTCGTGCTGTCCGCGGGGTCGCTGCCGCAGTGGGGCCGGCTCGTGGTCCAGGTGCTGCGCGGCGGCGAGGGCGGCAGTCAGGTACGCCATCGCCCGGGTCGGGAGTTCGACGTCACCGCAGTGACGCCCCGCACGGTCCAGGTCGACGGCGACCTGATCGGCGAGGGCCGCGCGATGCGGGTGACCGTCGAGCCCCGCTCGCTCGTGCTGCGCGTGCCGTGAGCCGGCCGTTCCGGTTCGCCGGCAGCTTCCCGCTGGCCGCCCCGCCGGAGCAGGTGATCGCGGTGCTGCGCGACGCCGAGCGCTGGCCGCAGTGGTGGCCGCAGATCCGCAGCGTCGAGCGCTACGACGAGCGCCGCGGGCTGGTCACCGCCCGCAGCGTGCTGCCGTTCTCGCTGCGCATCGAGCTCACCAGCACCGTCGACGACCCCGACCGCGGGGTGCTGCGCGCCGACCTCGCCCGCGACCTGGTCGGCTGGATCGAGTTCCGCGTCGCCGAGGGTGACGCGCCCGACCGGGCGCGGGTGACGTACGACCAGGAGTGCGACCTGGCCCACGCGCGGGTCCGGCGGGTGGCGCTCGCGGCGCGTCCGTTGCTCCAGCTCAACCACAGCGCCATGATGCGAACCGGGATGCGCCGGCTCGCCGTGCGAGCGCGCGAGGAGCCGGCCGCGCAGGACTGACGCAGGGGGACGACGATGGACAGCGGCACCACACTGGCCAACCAGGCACTGGTGGTTCTGGGGCCCGCGCTCGCGATCTTCGGGCTGTGGCTGATCGTGCCGGTCGTGCTGCACTCCGTGCGCAGCCGCACCTGGGCGCCGACCCCGGCCACGGTCACCGAGATCGGCGCGAGCCGGGTGATGCGGATGCCGTGGGGAGCCACCGGTGACCTGAGCAGCGTGTGGGTCGACGACGTCGGCGACGTGCGGTGGAAGATCCGGTACGCCTTCCAGGACCGGTCCGGCCGCTCGCGCGAGGGGGTGGCCCGGTGGCACTCGGACCTGCCGCCCGCGGTCGGCGACGCCATCACGGTGCTGGTCAGCCCGCGCCTGTCGCGCTCGATGTTCGTCGACTTCAACCCGGTCGTGCGCGCGGTCGGCGGGCTCGTCGCGGTGGCCGTCGGGCTGCTGCTGCTGGTCGACGCGGTCAACGGTCTGCGCGGCTGAGCACGGCGAACTCGCACGCGAAATGCGTTCTCCCCGTTGAGGATCCGCCGGATCTGTCGTTCACCTGGTCGTGTCCGGACCGCGACCGGATTCACAGGACTTCACAGCATCTGTGACCTTGCCCACAGTTGCGGGCTACGGTTTCGTAGGGGGTGCCCACTTCACCCATTCGGACAGGGAGCCGCACGTGACCCCTCGCAACCCCCTCACCACCGCCGCCCGCGTGAGCGTGGCCGGCGCCTTCGCCCTCGGACTCATGGCCGTCGCCCCCGGCCAGGCGCAGGCCGCAACGATCTCCAAGGACCTCACCTTCGGCTGCGAGGTCTACCTCGGCACCGACGACACCGGCCCGTTCAAGCTCTGGTACCTGCCCGGCGACCCCGAGGCGACCGACGCCAACCAGGACCCGTTCCCGGTCTCCATCTCCGCGACGGCGCCCGACGAGCCCGTGGCGGGCGAGTCGTACGACACCGACATCACCGCGGCGATGACGATCCCCGCCGGCCTGATGGACGCGACCCGCGGCATCCTGCAGGGCCAGACGCTCGGCGGCACGGGCAGCACCACGATCACCACGACGCTGAACGACGACAGCGCCTCCGAGCAGACGATCAGCGGCGACATCACGATCCCCGAGTCCGACGTGCCTCAGGAGGCCGGGTCGACGATGACCGCCACCGGGACCGGCTCGGCCACCGGGCTGACCGCCGCCGAGGCCGGCGACCTGGTGATCCGGGTGTCGGACTTCACGGCCAACACGGTCGTCACCAAGGCCGACGGCACCAAGGTCGACGTGTTCATGAGCTGCACGCCGCAGGGTGACGACGTGGTCGGCAACCTGACGGTCGCGCCGGCCGTGAGCGAGCCGAGCCCGGAGCCGACGAGCGAGCCGACGTCCGAGCCCACCGCGGAGCCGACCAGCGAGCCGACCAGCGAGCCGACCTCTGAGCCCACGAGCGAGCCGACCTCCGAGCCGACCTCTGAGCCCACGAGCGAGCCGACCTCGGAGCCCACCAGCGAGCCCACGTCGGAACCGACCGGGACCGCGCCGGGCACGACCGCGCCGTCCGGCCCGGGAGCCGGTGACGCCGGCAGCGGCGAGCCGTCGGTGAGCGGCCCGCCCGTGCAGACCGGAGTCGTCGGCAGCGGCAGCAACACCGCCACGCTGATGACGCTCGGTGCACTCGGCGCGGCCGCCGGCGCGAGCGGGTTCGCCGCGCGCCGCCGCCTCACCCGGCAGTAGCCCACGAACGGGGCAGGCACCCGCAGCGGTGCCTGCCCCGCACTCGTTCCACCCCGCCTTCGCCCGACTTCGCACCAGAGGTGATCTCGTCATGCCCACCATCGCCCGCTCCGCCGCGCTCACCACCTTGCCCGTCGCGTTCCTGCTGGCTGCCGCCCCGTCCGCGTCGGCGGTCGAGCTGACCACGACCCAGCAGGCCACGACCTCGACCCGGCTCGCCAAGCTCGGCAGCACGGTGAGCTTCCCGGCCACCACGATGACCAGCACCATCGACACCGACGACGGGTCGATGACCAGCACGATGCCCGCTCAGACCACGACCACCCGACTGGCGCTGGCGGGTCTGCCGCTCGCGGACGTACGACTGCGGATCGTCCCCGACGGACCGGCCGTCGGGTCGATGAGCCCGACCGAGGGCTGGATCAGGACCACCCAGCGGCTGAACGTCGAGATCGAGTCGATCAGGCCGGTCATCGCGCCCGGCATCAACCTGGTCAAGCCCACGTGCAAGACGACGTCGGCGGGGACGGTGGCGCTGAGCGGCGACTTCACCGGCATCACCGAGCCGGCGACGCTGACCGGCGACCTGACGATCCCGAGCTTCTCCGGGTGCGGCTTCGGCCGCGACCTGCTGGTCACCGCCGCGGTCTCCGGCCCGGGCAACACGGTGACCGTCGACCTGTCACCCGCCGGGACCTGACCAGGCCGGCCTGCGCCGGTCCGCACCGCGCCCGGCCCGACCGCGCGCCCCCAACGCCCCGCCGTCGGCGGGTTGCACCACCGCACGTGTCCGCCCCCTCTCGAAAGGACAGCACCATGTCTGCACACCGCACCACCCGCGCCCTCGGCGTCGCCGCCACCGGCCTGCTCCTCGCCGGGGCGGGGGTCGCCGCGGGCTCCCCCTCGGCGTCGGCCGCGACCACGCTGGTCTACAGCTGCACCAGCCCGGTCGGGCCGGCCGACGTGTCGACCACCATCGACACCAACGCGCCGGCCACCCTGCCCATGGGGGAGTCGTTCTCCGGAGGCACCGGCACCGTCGCCGCGACCCTGCCGAGCTCCCTGTCGACGGGCCTGATGTTCCTCGGCTACGACAGCATCTCCGGCGTCGCCGGCACGAGCGTGCAGGTCGTCGACCCGACCGGCGCCACCCGCGCCACGATGGACTCCTCGCTCGACGCCCCGAAGGTGAAGCTGAACGGCTCGGGCACCACGCTCAACGCCACGGGCGCCGCCGGCACCACCCCGGTCGCCGACGTCGCCGGCGACTGGACGCTGCTCGCCCCGACCACGGTGACCATGGACATCACGCCGTACGACGCCGCGGGCGAACCCCAGCCGGTCATCCAGTCCAGCTGCACCTACAAGTCGGGCAACCGGGTAATCGACACGATCAGCGTCTCCTGATTCCCGCTGCAGCACCGGCGGCCCCGTCCTGGACCTCCGTCAGGGACGGGGCCGCTCCTCGTCGAGGGCGGCAAGGGAGCATCCTTTGGCCGCCTCTCCTCCTCCGGCCGGGCTCGCAGGCTCACCCGCCCGGCATCGTCGAGGGCGGCACAGTAACCACGACGGCGGCACAGAAAAGATCTGTGCCGCCGTCGTGGTTTGTGGGCCGCCGTCGTCGGCTCCGCCGGGTGCCGTACGCCCTCGCCGGGCGAGGCGTACGTCCGGAGCCGTCCGTGCCGGGTTCGTCCTGCGAGCTACACGAAGGCCCAGATCACCATCGCGACGCCGAAGCCGACGAGCGAGAGCACCGTCTCGAGGACGGTCCAGGTCAGCAGGGTCTGCTTGACCGACATGTTGAAGTAGCGCGAGACGATCCAGAAGCCGCCGTCGTTGACGTGGCTGAGGATGATCGAGCCGGCCGCGATGGCGATCGCGATCAGGGCGACCTGCGCCGAGCTGAACCCGCCGGCGGTGACGGTCGGGGCGACGATGCCCGCGGTGGTCACGATCGCCACCGTCGCCGAGCCCTGGGCGATGCGCAGGGCCGAGCTGATGATGTAGGCCGACACGATCACCGGCAGGCCGAGGTCGGACATCGAGTCGGCGATGGCCTGCCCGACCCCGGTCGCCTTGAGCACCGCGCCGAAGAACGCTCCGGCGCCGACGACCAGCAGGATCATGCCGATCGGCTTCAGCGCGTTCGAGGTCATCTCGGCAACCTCCTTGGCGGAGGTGCCCCGCCGCAGCGCGAGGAGGTACAGCGCGATGAGCACGGCGATGGTCAGCGCGACCGCAGGGGTGCCGAGGAAGATCAGCACGCCGTGCAGCGTGGTGCCCGGGGTGAGCAGCACGTCGCCGAACGTCGCGCCGAGGATCAACAGCATGGGCACCGCGATGATGAACGCGATCGTGCCGATGCCGGGCGGCTGGGCCGAGGCGTTGCGCTCCTCGGGCACGAGGTCCTCGGGCACCTCGACCTGCACCCGCTTGCCGATCCACGAACCCCACAGGATGCCGGCGACGAACCACGCGGGGATGCCGCACGCGAGGCCCATCACGATGATCCAGCCGAGCGAGACCTCCAGCACGCCCGCGGCCGCGACCGGGCCCGGGTGCGGCGGCAGGAACGCGTGCGTCATGGACAGTCCGGCGAGCATCGGCATCGCGTAGAGCACGAGCGACTTCCCGCCACGGCGCGCGGTGACGTACACCAGCGGCGCGAGGATGAACACGCCGATGTCGAAGAACACGGGGATGCCGAGGATCAGGCCGGAGACGCCCATCGCGAGCGGGGCACCACGCTCGCCGAACAGCCGGATGAGCCGCTCGGTAAGCACGTCGGCGCCGCCGGAGCGTTCGAGCAGCGCGCCGAGGATCGTGCCGAGGCCGATGATCGGCGCGATGTGGCCGAGGATCCCGCCGAACCCGGTCTCCAGGATCGACTCGCCGGCCGCTCGTGGGGTCCCGACCAGCTCCTCGACCGGTACGCCCGCGACGAGCGCGAGCGCGAGAGAGACCACGATGAGCGCGATGAACGGCTCGATCTTGGCCTTGATGATCATCGCGAGCAGCCCCGCGATGGACAGCGCCGCGAGCAGCAGCAGGCCACCGGTGCTGGTCTGCAACCAGTCGATGAAGGACGTCATGACTCTCCTGGGTGGGGCGGGGCTCGCGGGTGGAGCCCGGCTGAGGGGCTCAGAGGTGGGAGCGGAAGCTGCGCGCGCGAGCCGTGATGTCGGCCCAGTCGCCGCCGGCGACGGCGTCGGGCGGGACCACGCCGGTGCCCGCGGCGACGGCGACCGCGCCGGCGGACAGGAAGTCGGCGGCGTTCTGCTCGGTGATCCCGCCGGAGGGCAGCAGCGGGACCTGCGGGAACGGCCCGGCCAGGTCGCGCAGGAACCGGGCGCCCAGCGTCGCGGCCGGGAAGACCTTGACCGCGGTGGCCCCGAGCGTCTCGGCCCGCGCGACCTCGGTCGGGGTCATCGCGCCCGGGAAGTAGGCCACGCCGAGGTCGCGGGCGGCCTCGGCGACCTGCTCGTTCACGTCAGGCGCGACGAGGAACGTGGCGCCCGCCGAGACGGCGTCGCGCGCCTCCCCCGCCGAACGCACGGTGCCGGCGCCGAGCAGCACGTCACCGCCGGCGGCGCTCGCCGCTCGCTCGAGGTGACGCAGCACGTCGGGGATCGTGAACGTCAGCTCCATGCACCGGATCCCCCCGGCGGCCAGCGCGTCGCGCAGGGCGCCGGCGTCGGCGATGCCGGGGGCGCGGACGATGGCCAGCACCCGGTCGGCGGTGAGGTCTGCGAGCACCTGCTGCGGTGAGGGCGCGGTCATCAACGGACTCCTTCGTCGGTGCGGCGCAGGGCCCGTCCGGAGCGCGCGCCGGTGAGATGGCCGTCGTCGAGCGCGAGCTGCCCGCGCACGAGGACGTGGTGGAAGCCGGCGGCAGGCTGCCGCGGGGCGTCGAACGTCGCGCGGTCGGCGACGGTGTCGGGGTCGAACAGCACCAGGTCGGCCCCGTAGCCCTCGCGGACCAAGCCGCGGTCGACGAGCCGCAGCCGGCGGGCGGCGCGCCCGGTGAGGTGTCCCACGCACTCCTCGAGGGAGAAGATGCCGAGCTCGCGGCAGTATCGGCCGAGGTATCGGGGCGAACGTCCCGAAGCCGCGCGGGTGCGGCTTGGCGCCGATGAGCAGACCGTCGCTGCCAGCCGGTGTGCCACGGGTGGGTCATAATCGCCCGCACGTTTGCCCTCGTGCCCGACGTGCTGCAGGATGCCCGTCGCGAGCCGGTCGTCGACGAGCTGCTGGATGCACACGTCGAACGGCTCGCGCCCGGTCTCGGTGGCGACCTGCGCGATCGTCGGCCGACGCGGTCGGCGAGCGCGGGGGTTGCCCACACTGCTGATCTCGATGGTTGTCCCACTCGGCGACGACCCCGTGGCAGCCGTCGGACCCGGTGACCTCCAGGTGCTCGTGGATGCGTGCCAGCGCGTCGGGGTCGCGCAGCCGCGCGATGATCTCGTCGGTGTCGCCCGCACCGGCCCAGCTGGGCAGGATCGCCGAGAGCGTGGTCGCGCCGGGCAGGTAGGGATAGCGTGTCGAGGCTGATGTCAGCCCCGCCGGCGGCGCCCCTCGGCGAGCAGCGCGAGCAGCTCCTGACCCTTGCCGGCGTTGGGCCGGAAAGTTCATCGCGGCGTGCGACAGGTGCAGCGCGCAGCCGGCCGCCGACGTCACCTCGACCATCTCGCGGTAGGCGTCCAGGGCGCCCGACACCGTAGCTGCGGTGGTGCGGCGAGAAGAAGCCGCCCGCGGCGCGCCACGACCTGGCACAGGCGTACGAGCTCGCCGCGTTCGGCGTACATGGCCGGCGTGTACGTCAGGCCGGTCGACAGGCCCACCGCCCCCTCCTCGAGCGCAGCGGTCGAGGATCCGGGCCATTGGTCGATCTCGTCGTCGGTCGCACTTTACGCCCCCAGCCGGTGTTCCAGCCGCGGGACAGCGCAGCTGGGATCGTTTGCCAGTGCGGAGAGACTGGTAGGCGAGGTTGGTTCGCGACAGCGCCGCGGTCGATGATCGTCGAGATAGTTCGGCAACCGAGCCGCCCACGGGATAGTCGAAGTCGTCGGGTTCGGTTTGTTCCAGGCCGGCGATTTCTTTCCGCCGGTAGCCACCGAACAGTGTCTCGTCGGTGACCGGGGCGTAGGACAGGCCGTCCTGGCCGATTCACCGTCGGTACTGTTCATCGCATGGGGTCCGCCGCCGCGAGGGAGTGCTCGGGGTTGTAGGAAGACCTGCAGGTACGGATGTGGGCGTGCATGTCCGATGAAGTCCAGGGGCGACGCGAGCACCAGACCGGCAGCATCGATCACCCGGTGCGGCCCGTTCGCGCGCTCCCGAGGTTCACACCCGACGGCTTGGCGACTGCTGGTCGCCGTCGACAAGCACGTCGGCGGTGAAGCTGGGGGGTCTCGGTGCCGTCGACGACGGTGGCGCCGGTGATCAGCAGGCGCGGGGCGCGCAGGTCGTTGCTCATCGTGCTGCCCTCAGAAGTAGGTCGTGAGGAGGTCGGCGACCACCGGGTCGTCGCTGTCGTCGGCGAGCACCGGGATGGTGCGCCACTTGTCGAGTGCGGTGCACGGGTGCGACAGGCCCAGCGCGACGACCTCCCCCACGGCGAGGTCGGCCCTCCGCCGGCAGCTGCACGAACGCGTGCTGGTCGTTGACCGCGGTGACCTGTGCGCCCTCGAGCTCCCGGCGGGGGCGCGCCGAGCTGCGCGGCGACGCCGAGCACCGTGGGCATCCCTCGTCGAAGGACACGTCGCGCTTGCCCACGTCGAGCAGCGCCAGCCCCGGCTCGGGCCGCGAGAGCACACCCGCGCCCACGCCGTCATCGCGGAGTGAGGGGTGATAGGTCGCGCCGTCGTCGGTGCGGGCGAAAGGCGTCATGGCCGTGTAGATAGCCGGAGTCGTGGATGACGTACGCCCCCGAGCGGATGACGACCGGACCCGGTCGGACGCCAGGGGCGCGAGCACTGCGGCGACCCGGTCGAAGTAGGCGCTGCCGCCGGCGGTGAGCACGATCTCCCCGTCGGCGGGGTAACTCCCCGCGTCGTGCAGCGCCTGGTGCGTCGCCGCCATCCTGCGCAGGAGGCGTCGACCGCGGCGACCGCCTCGGGCGTCGGGTCGTGGGCGAGGGCGCCCTCGTAGCCGGCGACCCCGCCGAGTCGCAGATTGCCGGCCTCGGCGAGGGCGCGACCGATGGCGACGGCGACCTCGACGCTGCGCGCCCCGGTGCGGCCGTGCGCCCCGCCGAGCTCGGCCAGCACGGTGAGCGGACGGTTGCCGGTGAAGTGCTCGCGCAGCACCGCGACCGACTCGAGGCTGTCCGCCCAGACCATGACCTCCAGCTCGGGGTCGGTGTCGACAGCCTCGGTGAGCCAGCGCAGGGCGGCGGGGTCGACGAGGTCGTTGGCGACCTGGATGCAGCGCACCCCGGCCGCGACCGCCACCCGCAGCTGGGGGTAGTTGGCCACGGTGATCGAGTGCGCGCCCGCCTCCAGCTGCCGGCGCCACAGGACCGGAGACATCGTGGTCTTCCCGTGCGGGGAGAGCGCGATGCCGTGGTCGCTCGACCAGGCGGCAAGGGTCTCGACATTGGCGGCGATCGCCGGCTCGGACAACGTGAGCAGCGGGGTCGCGAGCGAGGACAGGCGTGGCGCGGTGGCCAAGAACTGCTCGGCGGTGAGTCCGTCGGCCTGCGGCGGGAGGGCCTTGTCCGTCGCGGAGAGCGGGCCCTCGGGGCGGCCGGTGAGCTGGTGCGGCACGCGATCACGTCCTTCTCGGATGCCGGTCGATCTGGGGGTTCTACGGCTTGTGTTGCGTAATATGCAACGCATGTTGCGTATTGAGCAGCGTTGACGTTAGCATCGTCGCGGCGGTGTGGCAACGCACACATCCCGCTCGGATCACCCACCCGATGACCCGGAAGGAGCCCGCGCATGCGCGCTGCCCAGCCCACCGTCGCCTGCCTCGGCGAGCCGTTGGCCCTGGTCGCGCCCGAGCGCCTCGACCTCGTGCCCGCCCCCGGTGAGGCCGGCCTGAGCGGGGCCGAGGCCAATGTCGCCGTGGGGCTCGCCGGGTCGGGGGTGCCGGTGGGCTACGTCGGTCGGGTCGGCGCCGACGCGGCCGGCCGTGACGTCGTGACCGCGCTGGAGCAGGCCGGGGTCGACGTCTCGGCGCTGGGCGTCGACCCGCAGCGACCCACGGGCCGCTTCACCAAGGTCGTCACCCCGGACGCGTCGGGGGAGCCGTCCACCGTGGCCGACTACCGCCGGGCCGGCTCCGCCTTCTCCGCCGCCGGCCCGGAGCTGCTCGTCGACCCCGCCGTGCGCGACCTCCTCGGCGGCGCCCCGCCTCGTGCACTGCTCCGGCATCACCCCGGCCCTGTCCCCGCAGTGCGCCGCGCTGATGGACGCGCTCGTCGGCGAGCGCCGCGGCGTCGCGGGGCAGGTGAGCTTCGACGTCAACTGGCGCGAGAAGCTGTGGCCGAGCGGCGACCCGTCCGAGGTCGTACGGCTAGCGGGTCTGGCCGACCTGGTGCTCGTCGGCGCCGACGAGGCCGAGCGGGTGCTCGGCGAGAGCGACCCGCGCGGCTGCGGGCGCTGCTGCCCGAGCCGGAGCTGCTCGTGATCAAGGACGCCGACCGCCGCGCCGTCGCCGTCGGCCGCGACGGGACGCAGACCGAGGTGCCCGCGCTGCGCGTCGAGGTGGTCGAGGCGGTGGGCGCCGGTGACTCGTTCGCCGCCGGCTTCCTCCACGGCTGGCTCGCGGGCGAACACCTGCAGACCTGCCTGCGCCGCGGGCACATCGGCGCCGCCGCGACCCTCACCGTGCACGGCGACTTCGCCCGCGCTCGCGCCGACGTCGTACGCCGGTTGCTGGCCGCCGACCACGAGCAGTGGGCCGGGATACGGTTCACCGGCGCCGACGTGCTCGAGCCGGTCGGCTGACAAGGAGCGTGCGATGAGCCAGAGCCTGCAGCGTGCGCTGCACATCCTCACCCTGCTCGGCGACGAGCCGGCCAGCCTCGACGACCTCGCCGGCCAGCTGGGCGTGCACAAGACGACGGTGCTGCGCCTGCTGAGGCCGCTGACCGAGGAGCACTTCACCTATCGCGACGAACAGCACCGCTATCACCTCGGCGCCCGGCTGCTCGAGCTCGCCGCGGCAGCGGCCGAGCAGCGCACGCTGCGCGTTATCGCCTCGCCGCACCTGACCTCGTTCAACCGGGAGTACGGTCGCACCACCCACCTCGCCGAGCGCGAGGGATCCAACGTCGTCTACATCGAGAAGCTGGAGTCGCGCGACCAGATCCGGATGTTCTCCCGGGTGGGCACGGCGGCCAACCTGAACTCGACCGGAGTCGCCAAGGTGATCCTGGCCGACCTGCCGGACGACCAGCTGGAGCTCGAGGTCGACCGGATCGATTTCGTACGCCGGACGCCCA